>JBFZCA010000316.1:0-6181 GCA_041308205.1 Planctomycetota bacterium
GTGCACGGACGCGGGGAGGGACGCATCGAGCCGCACGTCCGTCTCCTCCGGCGCCCCCGCATATCCCGCCGGCGCGGGCATCCGCGACGCCTGCCCGCGCAGCTCCATGAGCCGCTCGCCGCGGGTCTTGGTCACCGTGACGTAGACCACGACGACCTGCTTGCCGCCGAGGCCGAGCACGCCGCCGCGCTGGAACGTGCGGGTGCCGACGATCAGCGCATCGTCCCCGTACGCCGAGCGCACCTTGGCCAGGGCCTCGCGGTACGAATCCGCTTCGATCTTGCGTAGGTTCAACGAACATCCTCCTTGCGCGCCGGGCGCGCCCCGCCGCGGCATTCGCCGCGCACGGCGCGCCCGGCGGCATCACACCTTGACCGCCGCATTGCCGGCCACGACGACCTCCACATCCGGCGCGAGCTCGCCGAGCGCCAGCACCACGACATCGGGGATCCGCGCCGCGAGCAGCGCGCGGAGCCGAAAACGAATCTGCGGCGCGCAGAGCACCACCGGCGGGTGCCCCTGCTCCACGAGCGCCTTCAGCTTCCCGCCGACCTCGGCGCAGATCGCGGTCGCCGTCTCCGGGCTGAGCGCCAGGTGCGACCCGCGCTCCGTCCGTTCGATGGCCTGGTCGATGAACTCCTCCATGTTGGGATCGAGCGTCACGGCGTGCAGCGTGCCATCCGCGCCGAGGCAGCGCTCGCAGATCGCCCGGCCGAGGGCGTGCCGCACGTATTCGCTCAGCATTTCCGGGTCCTTGGTGCGCGGCGCCCAGTCGGCCAGCGCCTCGAAGATCGTCTCCATGTCGCGGATCGAGACCGCCTCGCGGAGGAGGAGCTGCAGCACCTTCTGGATCTGCCCCGTCTTGAGCTGGTCGGGAATGACCTCGGCGACCACCGCGGGCGATTTCTGCCTGAGTCGCTCGATCAGCCCCGCGACCTCCTCCCGCGTGAGCAGGTCGGCGGCGTGGCGCCGGATCAGCGCGGCGAGATGCGTCGCCATGACGCTCGTCGGGTCGACGACCGCGTAGCCGAGCGCCTCGGCGCGCGCCGCATCCTGCCGCGGAATCCACGTCGCCTTCATGCCGAACGCCGGGTCCGCGGTCTCCGTGCCCGCGAGCGGTTCGATGTCGTCGCGCGCCGCCATGGCCAGGTACCGCTCGGCCTCGATCTGCCAGCGGGCGATCGGAATGCCCCTGAGCTTGACGACGTACTGGCGGGGCTCGAGCCGCATGTTGTCCCTGATCCGCACCGAGGGCGCCACGAAGCCGAGCTCCATGGCGATCTTCTCCCGGATCGAGCCGATGCGCTCGGGCAGCTTCCCGGCGCCGTCGACGAGGTCGATGAGCCCGTAGCCGACCTCGATCTCGATCGGGTCGAGCGCCAGCACGCGCTCCTTCACGGTCTCGGGTTCCGGCGCGGTCTGCGCCGCGGGCTTCTGCGCCGCGCGCGCGGCCTCCCGTCTGGACCTCGCGAGGAACCAGCCCGTGCCCGCGCACGCGGCCGCGACGGCGAGGAGCACCGGCGCGGGCAGGCCGGACGGCAGGAGCAGGAGCAGGAAGCACGCCGTGATGAAGAGGCTCTTGGGCGAGGACAGCACCTGCCCGGCCAGGTCCCTGCCGAGATCCGCGCGCGCCGTGCTGCGCGTGACGATCAGACCGGCCGCGAGGCTCACGACGAGCGCCGGGATCTGCGTCACGAGGCCGTCGCCGATCGTGAGCTTCGTGAAGAGGTCCGCCGCCTCGCGGGCCGTCATGCCGCGCTGCAGC
Organism: Planctomycetota bacterium; assembly: GCA_041308205.1. Taxonomy (GTDB): domain Bacteria; phylum Planctomycetota; class UBA8108; order UBA8890; family UBA8898; genus UBA8898. Next base: position 1,766 of record JBFZCA010000316.1, read on the forward strand.
ACGCCGATGGCGAATCCCCCGGCGATGTTCGCCAGCGTGATGATCATGCCGGCGATCGCGTCGCCGCGGATGAACTTGCTCGCGCCGTCCATGGCGCCGTAGAAGTCCGCCTCGCGCACGATGTCCTCGCGCCGCCTGCGGGCGGTCTCCTCATCGATCAGGCCGGCGTTCAGGTCGGCATCGACGCTGAGCTGCTTGCCGGGCATGGCGTCCAGCGTGAAGCGCGCGGCGACCTCGCTGATCCGCGTCGCGCCCTTCGTGATCACGATGAACTGGACGATCACGATGATCGCGAACACGACCGCCCCGACGACGAGGCTGTTGCCCGCCACGAAGAGCCCGAACGCGCGGATGACCGCGCCCGCCGAGTACAGGGCATCCGGCCCCGGCTCGGCGGCGCCCAGGATGAGGCGCGTCGTGGCGATGTTGAGCGCGAGGCGGTAGAACGTCGTCAGGAGGAGCAGCGACGGAAACACCGAGAACTCGAGCGGCTTGGGCACGTAGATGCTCGTCAGGAGGATGACGAGCGAGAGCGTGAAGTTGAGCACGAGCGCGAAGTCCATCAGCGCCGGCGGCAACTGGACGATGACCAGCAGCAGCACGGCGATGATCATCGCCGCGAGCGCCAGGTCGATGTGCCGCCCGGCGCCGCCGAAGATGCCGGACATCGCGCCGGCCGTGCCGTCCGTGCCGTGCAACCGCGCCATGGTCACGCCACCCGTTCCCGCCGACGCGTGCACGCGATGCGCCACACGTAGGCCAAGACTTCCGCCACGCCCTCGTAGAGATGCCGCGGGATCTCGTGGCCGACATCGACCAGCGCGTAGAGCGCCCGCGCCAGCGGCGGCCGCTGCACGACGGGCACGCCCGAGGACAGCGCGACCTCCCTGATCCGCGCGGCGAGCGCGCCTTCGCCCTTGGCCACGACGCGCGGCGCCGCATCCGCGCGCTCGTCGTACGCGATCGCGACCGCATACTCCGAGGGGTTCGTCACCAGCACGTCGGCCGCGGGCACTTCCCCGAGACAGCGCTGGAACGCGATCTGCCGCTGCACCCGCCGGCGGCGCTCCTTGATCTTCGGATCGCCCTCGAAGCGCTTCATCTCCTCGCGCACCTCGAGCTTGGTCATGCGCAGGTCGACCTCGTGCTGCCACCGCCGGTAGCCGTAGTCGAGGACCGCGAGCAGGCACATCGCGATGCCGCAGGCGATGCCGAGCTCGCACGCGGCCCGGTTCGCGTGCGCGAGCGCGCCCGAGAGGTCCTCGCCGAAGAAGGCGAAGAGCGGCGCCCCGCGGCGCGGATCGACGTATCTGGCGAGGACGAGGTACACGACCAGGCAGATGCACCCGACCTTCAGGACGCCCATGGCCGTGCGCATCAGGCCCCTGAGGCCGGCGATGCGCTGCAGGCCGCGCGCGGGGCTGATGCGCCCGATGTCCGGGCGCACCAGCTCGCCCGCCCAGAGCGGCCCGACCTGCAGGAAATTCCCCAGGAAGGCCAGCAGCACCGTGACGAGCACGAAGGGCGCCAGCACCGCCGCGGCGCCGAGGACCTGGTGCGCGAAGAACGCGGCCGCACCGGCGGCCGTGAAGTCGACCGTGTCGGCGCGCTCCCAGCACGCGCGCACGAGGCGCGCCGTGCCCGCGGCCATGCGCTCGCCCCACACACGCAGCGCGACGAAGGCGCCCAGGAGCAGCACCCCCGCCGCCAGGTCGGCGCTCCTGGCGACCTGCCCGCGCTCGCGCGCTTCCTGGCGCTTGCGCGGGGTCGCCCGCTCCGTGCGTTCGCCGAAATCCTCAGCCATGCGCTATCCGCCTCGGACGTACGCCAGCAGTCCCTTGGCATCCCACAGCATCTGCGTGATGCCTTCCCGCATGAGATCCGCGATGAAGGGGATCGCAAGATACAGCAGCCACAGGCAGACGAGCGCCTGCAGCCCGAAACCGAACAGGAACACGTTGATCTCGGGGACCGCGCGCGATACGAACGCCAGGCCCACCGTCACGAGCAGCATGCCCAGCATGACGGGCAGGACGATGCGCAGCCCGAGGTGCCACATGGTGCCCCCGAGGCCCACGACGAGCAGCTCGCCCACCCGATCCCACTGGAGCGTCACGCCCACGGGCACGAGCTCGAAGCTCTGCCGGACCACCGCCACGAGCTCCAGGTGCAGGTTCGCGCAGAGAAAGACGCCTATCGCGATCAGGTACTTGAACTCCCCGAGCACGGAGACGCTCGCGCCGGAGACGGGATCGAGGATGTCGCCCAGCGAGAATCCCACCTGCTGGCCGAGCACGTGCCCGCCCCACTGGACCGCGGCGAAGAAAAGATCGACCGCGAGGCCGAAGACGTATCCGATGCCGAACTCGCTCGCCATGAGCACCGCCGCGCCCGGCAGCCGCCGGCTCCAGGCGAGGACCGTGTCCACGGGCGGCGGCAGGAGCGGCAGGACGCACAGGGCGAGCAGCACCGCGACCCAGGCTCTCGCCTTGATCGGCACGGCGCCGGCGCCGAAGAACGGCGCCGCGGCGAGCACGCCGGCAAAACGCGCGAGGACCAGCATGAAGACGAGGAACTTCAGCGCCGCGTCCGCGGGAAGCGCGAGAATGAGCGCGTCCAGACTCTGCCACATGCGTCGTCATGCGTCCTTCAAAAACTCTCCGGCAGCTTCATGAAAAGATCGTGCGTGTAGTCGACGATCACCCGGAGCATCCACGGCATCAGGATGAGCAGCGTTCCCGCGACCGCGAGGATCTTGGGAATGAACGAGAGCGTCTGCTCCTGGATCTGCGTCACCGCCTGCAGGAGGCTCACGGCGAGGCCCACCACGAGCCCGACGGCGAGGAGCGGCAGCGACAGCGTGAGCGCCACCCAGAGGGCGGAGCGCCCCACATCCACCGCGAACTCGAGGGCGTCGGGCTCCATGCGTTCGGTTGCTCCTCTCTCAGCCCGCCATGAAGCTCTCCGCCACCTTGCCGATCACGAGACCCCAGCCGTCGACGAGGACGAACACGAGGATCTTGAACGGCATCGAGATCAGCACGGGCGGCAGGACGAGCATTCCCATGGATATCAGCACGGACGCGACCATGAGATCGATGACCAGGAACGGCACGTAGATCAGGAAGCCCATCGTGAAGGCGCGCTTGAGCTCGCTCGTCATGAACGCCGACACGACGACGTGCGTCTCCACGTCCTGGAGCCTCACCTCCGCGTCGGTCTGCCGGCCCGCGAGCCTGAGGAACAGGTCCAGGTCGGCGCGCGCCATGTGCGCGAACATGAACTGCCTGACGGGCCTCGCGACCGAGGCGAGCGCATCCTCCTCGGACTTCTGGTAGTTCAGGTACGGTTCGATGCCGTCGTGCCACACCTCGGTCCACGTCGGCGCCATGATCATGAAGGTGAGGAAGAGCGCCAGGCCGACGATCACCTGGTTCGGCGGCAGATCCTGCGTGCCGAGCGCCCGCCGCACGAACGAGAGCACGATCGAGATCCGGATGAAGGACGTGGTCATGAGCACGATCGAGGGCAGGATCGTGAGGACGGTGAGGATGACGACGAGCCTGAGCGTGGTGGAGAGCGTCTCTCCGCCGCCGATCAGATCCCTCACCGTGCTCGCCGCCAGGACGGGGCAGATCATGCGTGCGCCTCCCCCCGCAGCTTGCGCCGCCATCGGTTGACCGCCGTGCGAAGCTGCCGGACCGGCTCGCACGCCGGCGCCGCCGCGGTCTCGGCGCCGCCCTGTCCGAGCGCCTCCTTGAGCTCTTCGTTGAACGCGCCGTCGAACTCGAGCACATCCTCCGGGCGATCGAACTGCGCCAGGGTCCGGACATCCTGTCCCATGCCCAGGAGCAGGATGCGGTTGCGGATCCGCACGAGCGCGAGCGTGTGCTTGGGCGAGATGCAGGCGGTCTCGAGGACCGTCACGTTGCGCCCGCGCAGGGCGCGCCGCCCGCCCCGCAGGCGCCGGCAGAGGAAGTACAGCCCGCCCGCGGCGGCGACCAGCAGCAGCGTGACGCCGAGCGGGCGCGTGATGTCCGGCTCGCCGGGATCGGCCTGCGCCGCCGTCCCGCCGGCCGCCCCGCGGTACTCCTGGATCGTCATGCGTTCATCGATCGGCTCGGCGGCCCAGGTCCATGCGGCCAGGCCGAGCACCGCCGCGATGATGCCGTTCGCCTTCACCGTGCCCCTCTCTTTCCGCGCCCGCTGCATCGCGTCGCCGAGCTCGCGCTCCTCGCGATACGCCTTGAGCTTCCGCGCCGCGGCCTGCCGGGACGCGATGACCTCGCCGACGGCCTCGCGCCGATGCCGCGCCTCCTGGTACGCCTTCGCCCGGCCGTCCGCGACTGCCTTGGCCTCGAGCACGCGCGTCCGGCACCGGGCGGCGCGGCCGGCCAGCGCGCCGGCGTAGCGGCG
>JBFZCA010000317.1:0-3607 GCA_041308205.1 Planctomycetota bacterium
TTCCCGCTACGGTGCCTGTCAGGCCCTGATTGCCCTTCGCGGGCGTGGAGCGCCGGCCATTGAAGCACTGCGGAAAGCACTGGCGGACCAGGACCTCTGGTTGCGCATCAAGGCAGCCGAAGCGATTGCAGCCATCGGTGCTCCCGCCATGCAGACCGCTCCCCAACTCCTCGAGTTGCTGGCTCAGGTGAACCCGCAGAGAGATCCGCGCGGCATGCAGCAGCGGTATCTGTCCTTCGCCCTCTTCGATGGTGGCGGGATGCTGAGCCGTTCGCTTGAAGGCGTAGATCGCGAGGCGCTCTACCAGGCCGTGAGGGCCGGGCTGAAAAACCAGGACGGCCGCGCCCGGGGCAGCATCGGATCGGTCTATCGGAATCTCTCCGCCGAAGAGATCAAGCCGTTGTTGCCCGCCATCTATCAGGCGATCATCGAACCGGCTCCGAGCGGCGAGATGTTTGCCGATTCGATTCGCGTGGAGGGGCTGCGCCTCCTGGCCAAACATCGGATCGCGGAGGGCATCAGCGCCTGCGTCAAATACACCCGCGACCAGAATCCCTGGGCCAGCGAGCATCGGACACCGGAGTTGATGAAGATCCTCCTCAGCTACGGGACCCACGCCAAGTCGGTCATTCCGGAACTGACCCAGATTGCCCATTACTTCGAAAAGGAGGAAAAGGACTTTCCCAAGGAGCTCATGCTCCTGAAGGCCAAGTGCGTCCGCGAAACGATTGTTGCGATCGAAGCCTCGACGGACACCCCGGAACTCATCAATCTGAAAAAGCCCACGGCGGCCAAGCAACCGTCGAGACTCCCCAGCACCGCGAACCAAATAGGCAACCCGAGTTCATTCATGAAAAACACTCCTATCACCGTCTCCCTGCTGTTCGCCGCAGCCACGCTGGCCTTTTCCCCTTCATCCGCTGGAGAACCGGCAAGTGTGGTGCCGCCGGATTTCACCGCTGGCGGAAAGAAGGATGATTCCCACGACTGGCTGCTCGGCCCCACCGGACTCCGCGGCTGGATGTTTTTCCGCCATGAAGACCTCACCGCCGCCTCCCGGCAGATCCTCGTCACCGCGGTGGACAAAGGTTCGCCCGCCGATGGCACGGTGCAGGTCAATGACGTGATCCTCGGGGTCTTCGGCAAGCCGTTCGCGGACGATGCCCGCAGGAGTTTCGGCCACGCGATCGCCGCCGCAGAGGAGAAAACCGGCATCCTCCCGCTCACCATCTGGCGGGATGGAAAATCCTCTAACGTGGAACTCAAGCTGCAGGTGCTCGGAGCCTACAGCGCGACGGCACCTTACGATTGTCCCAAGTCGAAGGCCATCTTCGAGCAAGGCTGCCGCCTGATCGCCGAAAAAGGCCTTGAAAACGCCGACATCCCCGATCACCTCAACGCCCTCGCCCTGCTGGCCAGCGGCGACGAAAAATATCATCCCACCCTCGCCAAGTATGCCAGGAACGCTGCGGAATCCGTGCAACCCAAGGACACATGGAACTGGTATATCGCCTATGCAAATCTCTTCCTCAGCGAATACACCCTCGCCACCGGCAAGAAGACGGCCTTCTCCGAACTGGAACAAACCACCCTGCGTGGCGTGAAGAACCAGTGCATGAACGGCATGTGGGGCCACGCTCCACCCCTGGCCGACGGCCATTCCGAAGGCTATGGCGGCATGAATGTGATCGGGCTGCCCATGACCATCTCACTCGTGCTCGCCCGCCAGGCCGGTGTCAGCGATCCGGCCTTGGACAAGGCCATCGACAAGTCGGCGAAGTTTCTCCGCTACTATGTCGACAAGGGGGCCATCCCCTATGGTGACCATCCGGCATGGGGAAACGCGCATGACGACAACGGCAAATCCTCGTGTGCCGCCGTGTTATTCGACCTGCTCGGCGACCGCGAAGCCACCTCATTCAACTCATGGATGGCCACCGCCGCCTACGATCACAGGGAGCAGGGTCATTGCGGGAATTTCTGGAACATGCTCTGGGCCATCCCCGGCGCGTCACGCAGCGGTCCTCTCGCCACCGGTGCCTACCTCAAGGAACAAGCCTGGTATTACGACCTCTCCCGGAACTGGAAAGGCGGCTTCGTCTATCAGAAAATCGAGGCCGGCGACGAAAACGACAACTACACCAACTGGGATCTCACCGGCGGCTATCTGCTCTCGTTCGGTCTTTATCAAAAAAGCCTCTGCATCCTTGGCACTGGACAGTGCCAGGTTCTCGGGGGTGTTGGTGGCGCGCTATTCGGAGTCGCGGTGCTGCAGCCGGAGCTGACAGAGTTCGGTTGAGAGCTCGATCCATCTGTCGATCAGGCTGCGAAGGGACGCGTAGTTCTTCAGTTGCTTCTGCACCTCTTTGAGCTGGGGCTTCTTGACGAACTTCGTCCCACTCCGTCCCTTTCGCGTGAAGCTCAGCTGGTAGTACGGTCCGTGTCTCTTGGATGGGTCCTCCTTGCAGCGGCAGTTCGGGTTCCCGCACACGTTGTACTGCTCGGATAAGGACCCGGGACGGAGGTCCCCCAGGCGTTGGAGCGCGGCTCTGATCCTTCCGATCTGAGCTTCGAGAATTCGTATCCGTTTTTCCATTGCGGTCTCCTTCCACTCGTGGTATTCTACCACACGAAGCCGATAGCACTGGCGGGCTATCGGCCCGACCCAAAGAAGTGAGGCTGCCATGGTGCTCTGGATCGAGTGGTTCCGTTGCGTGCTGGCGCTCCGCAACGCCTGCTCGCGGAAGCGGACGTTCGTGTGGATGTGTCTCGTCCTGGTCGGATTCTCGATCCGAACCGAGCTCCTCGGTGTCTCGAGCTTCGTCCGCTCGTGCTTCCTGATCCCGGAGAAGTACCGCCGTCTTCTACACCTCTTCCACTCGCCTGCACTGAAGATCGAGAGGCGCACCGAATTGTGGACGAAGCTCGCGCTGAAGGTCTTCCGTCCCGTCACCTACCAAGGGCGCCCGGTCCTTGTTGCCGGCGGACTGAAGGTCCCCAAGGAAGGCAAGAAGATGCCCGCCGTGAAGGCTCTTCACCAGGAATCACAGGACAACTCGAAGTTTGAGTTCATCATGGGCCACTCGTTTCAGGCAGTCGGAATGCTGGCGCGTGGCCTCCTCGGTGGCCTCTTCTGCGTTCCTTTGGCCAGCCGCATCCATGAAGGCCTCGTGTGGTCCAATCGAGACCGCCGCACCCTCCTGGACAGGCTCGTCGGCCTATTCCTGGCCATCGCCGAAGTCATCGGGCGCCGCGCAATTCTTCTCGCCGATGCCTTCTACGCGAGCCGGAAGATCATCCTCCCGTTGCTCAAGGCAGGCCACCATCTTGTCACGCGCGTCAAGACCACCACGGTTGCGTACCTGCCGGCGCCGCAGCCCAAGAAGCGGAAGCGCGGGCGCCCGAAGATCTACGGGAAGACGCCCCTGGAAGTCATCCAGCTCTACGGCTACCGATGCAAGATCGAAGTCGGTTTCAAGCAGGCGATTCACACGATGACGGCGAGGTCGACACCTACGGCGACGACATGCGGACGTCCCGAAAGCCGATCTCGCGCCTCATGCCGGCGCAGTGGCTCCTCGGGCTGCGCTGGGACTCGGAGGACAGG
>JBFZCA010000318.1:0-3203 GCA_041308205.1 Planctomycetota bacterium
GGGCGCGGCCCCGGCGCCGGCGAACGCGCCGGCGCGAGCGACGCGCCACCTGAGCGATGTGTTGCCGATGAGCAGGAAGAGCAGGGGACGCGGGGCCATGCCGCGATTGTACGGCAGGCGCGCGCGCGCGCAACGCGGGACGAGAAGGAGACAACGGGCCACGAAGGCAGGAAGAGTCTCGGGTGCATTCCGAGCGTGCGGTGATTCACCGCCGATCCTTTGTGGCTTGGCGCCTTTGTGGCATCGTCCTTCCGGCTTCCCCGGACGCGGGGGGCGGCTGCGTTGCCGGCGGGGCCGCGGCGACCTCAGTACTCGAAGTTGAAGTCCGTGACCGAGGTGCCCTTGTACACGCCCTTGAGCTCGAGCTTGAGCTCGTCGGGGTAGTCCGAGGCGCTGAGCGCATCCTCCAGCGAGATCATGTCGCCCTGGTAGAGCTTGCGCAGGGACTGGTTGAAGGTCTGGCAGCCGAAGTACTCCCCGTCCCTGAGCGCGCCGTACAGCTCGCGGGTCTTGCCCTCGGCGAGCATCTCGGATGTGGTCGGCGTCTGCATGAGGATCTCGATCGCGGGGATGCGGCCGCCGCCCTTCTTCCTGGCGATGAGGCGCTGGGACACGACGCCGATCAGGATCAGCGAGAGCTGCAGCCTGATCAGGTTGTGCTGGTGCGGCGGGAAGAAGTTGATGATGCGTTCCACGGTCTGCATGGCGTTGATCGAGTGCAGCGTGCTCAGCACCAGGTGGCCGGTCTCGGCGGCCGCGAGCGCCGCCTCCATGGTTTCGCGGTCGCGCATTTCGCCGATCAGGACCACGTCCGGGCTCTGGCGGACGGCGTACTTGAGCGCCATGCTGAAGCTGGGCGTGTCGATGTTGACCTCGCGCTGGTCGATGATCGACTTCTTGTCCTTGAACATGAACTCGATGGGGTCCTCGATGCTGATGATGTGCCGGTTGAAGCTGGCGTTGATGTGATTGATCATCGTGGCGAGGGTCGTGCTCTTGCCGCTGCCCGTGTTGCCGGTGACGAGAATCAGGCCGCGCCGCTGGGATGCCAGCTTGACGAGCTGCTTCTCGGGAAGGTTGAGCTCGGCGAAGGACGGGATCTTGGCCTCGACGTGCCTGAAGACGAAGCCGAGCTGCCCGCGCTGCCTGAAGATGTTGACGCGGAAGCGGCCGATGCCGGGAAGCTCGTAGGAGACGTCGAGGTCCGTGTCGCGCGAGAAGTTCTGCTTCTTGGAATCCTCGATCGTCTCGAAGATCTCGAGCGCATCCTGGGCGGTGAGCTCGTCCGTGTCGAGAAAATGGATGCTCCCGTCGATTCGCAGAGAAGGCGGGTTGCCCACCTTGAGAAAAAGGTCGGACGCCTTCTCGATGACCATCTTGCGCAGCATTTCGTGGAATTCCATCGATTCCCCCGCGTTGCCCAGAGTGCGATTTCCGGTGGAAGTATACCGCGCCCGCGCACGGCGCGCCAATTGCGCCCGGGCGGCGCGGCGGGGGCTTGCCGAACGGGCGGCGGATCCTTAGAGTGGGTGACGCGGAGTCCGCGCCGGGCGCCCCGCCCGGGGCCCCGGCGGCGCCCGCACCGTCCGATAAGACGCGCCGCGCGGCGCAGACAGGAGGATGCACATGCGCAGGATCGGCATTGCCGGCTTCGGCTTCATGGGGCGTTTTCATCTCTCGGCGTACCGCAAGACGGGACAGGGGCAGGTCGCGGCCGTGTTCGATGTCAACCCGAAGGCGTTCGAGGCGGCGGCGACGGCCGGCAACATCGGCACCGCGGCGGCGGACCTCGGCGGCGTGACGCTGTTCGGGAATTACGATGACTTCCTGGCGGCCGTCGACGTCGTCGACATCTGCACGCCGACGCCGCTGCACCTCGACCTGGTCACGCGGGCGTGCGCGGCCCGCAAGCACGTGCTGCTCGAGAAGCCCATGGCGCTGTCCACGGCCGACTGCAACGCGATGATCGCCGCGGCCGCCGGCGCGGGCGTCACCTTCATGGTCGCGCACTGCGTCCGGTTCTGGCCGGGCTACGACACCTTGATCGACGCGGCGCGCGACGGCCGCTTCGGGCGGCTGCTGACCGCGAGCTTCCGGCGCATCTCCGGCAGCGCGTTCTGGAGCCCGTGGTTCCTGGCCGAGGACAAGAGCGGCGGCGCGGTCATGGACATGCTGGTCCACGATTTCGACCTGTGCCGGCTCCTCGGCGGCCTGCCCGAGACGGTCGATGCGGCGGGCTCGCGCGACCGGCTCGGCGCGGGCACGGGCGTGAATTACGTGCACGCGCTGGTGCGCTCGAAGGCGGGCGGGCCGCTCTTCGCCGTGCAGGGCGGCTGGATCGCGAGCGGCAAGTTCCCCTTCGGCATGAGCTACCTCGCGCAGTTCGAGCAGGCGACGCTGTCCTACGATTGCGGCCGCGAGAAGCCGCTCGTCGTCTATCCGGACAAGGGCGAGCCGTTCGCGCCCGATCTCCCGGCGTACGACGGCTACGAGGCGGAGGTGCGCTACTTCCTGTCGGTGCTCGGCGGCGTGCCCTCGCGCTGCATGCCCGAGGAATCGCGCGATGCCGTGGCCATCGGGCTGGCCGCCAGGGAGTCGGTGCGCAGGGGGGCGCAGGTGCGGGTGGCGGTGTAGGCCGCCTGCTCGGCGGCGTGGTACGAGCTGCGGACGAGCGGCCCGGCGAACACGCACGGGATCCCGAGCGCGCGCTCGCCCTCGTCCTTCCAGCGCGCGAACTCTTCGGGCGCGGCGAAGCGGTCGATCGGGTGGTGGCGCGCGGTGGGGGCCAGGTACTGGCCGATGGTCACGATGTCGCACGGCACGCGCGCGAGGTCGGCGAGCGTCGCGCGGATGTCGTCCTCGCGCTCGCCCACGCCGAGCATGAACCCCGACTTGACGAGAAAGCCGTGCGCGGGCGTGCGCCGCGCGGCGTACGCGAGCACCGCCAGCGAGCGCGCGTAGCTCACCGCCGGGCGTATGGCGTCGTGGAGCCGCCCCACGACCTCGATGTTGAAGCCGAAGACATCGGGCCCCGCGGCGAAGACCGTCTCGAGGTGCGCGTGCTCGCCCTTGAAGTCCGGCGCCAGGAGCTCGATGCGGCATTCCGGCGCGGCCGCGCGGATCTCCGCGACCGTGCGCGCGAAGTGCGCGGCGCCGCCGTCGGGGAGATCGTCGCGGTCGACGCTCGTCACGACGGCGTATCG
>JBFZCA010000319.1:0-3256 GCA_041308205.1 Planctomycetota bacterium
CCGTGAAATCGGTGACTGTCCCCGGATTACAGCGCGTACGGCGGAATCTTCAGGGTCTCGCCGCCCTTCATGGCCGACTCGTGGGCGACAATCCCGGCCACGGTCATGTTGAGCGCCCAGGCGACGTCGACGAGGGGCTTTCGGTTCTCGAGAATCGCCGTCACGAACTCGTTCGTGAGGTGGCCGTGGGAACCGCCGTGGCCGCCCGCGTCGACGCTGGGGGGAAGCGGCGGGCGCTTCGCCGGCGGCAGGTCCTTGACGAGCCCATCGTAGCTGCCGTAGAAAGTGCCCTTCCGGCCTCGAATCCTGCCCATCTCGCCGCCGTAGCCCGGCGTGTCCCAGCTCACGGCCATGCGCGCCATCCCGCCCTCGCTCGTGCGGAAGAGCGCGATCTCGGTCCCAAACGGGTTCTTGTAGCGGTTGTTCTCGGGCTTGAGCCATTCGAGCGTGCTCGGCATGGCCATGCACGCGACCTCGGTGAACCTGCCGCCCGTCACGCCGACGTAGTAGGCGTTCGAGTGCGTCGGGTACCACTGGGGCGGCAGCCCGACGCGCCAGTCCTTGTAGGACGGGATCGGATCCGGCATCCAGTGGTAGTACTCGCCTTCCGAATAGAGGAGCTTCCCGAACCCGCCCGCGCGGTAGATCTGCCGCATGGCGCAGAGGTCCTCGTGGAAGCACGACGTCTCGAACATCATGTACGTGCGGCCGGTCGACTTGACGGCGTCGAACAGCTTCTCCGCATCTTCCAGGGAACCGTACACGGCCGGCACGGCCGAGGCGACGTGCTTCCCGTGCCGCATGACCTCGATGCAATGGCGCGCGTGGGCCGGCGCATCGGTCGCGACGAAGACGGCCTCGATGGAATCATCCTTGACGAGCTCTTCGAGCGAGGGATACGTCTTCGGGCAGCGACAAGCGGCGGCGAGCGCTGCGCAGCGCTCGGGAACGAGGTCGCTCACGGCGACGACCTCGACGTTGGGGTGGTCCTGGAATCCGAACGCCGCTCCGAACTGGCACACGCCGAAGCCGACGATGCCCACGCGGAGCTTCCGGTCGGAGACGGGCTTCCAGCCGGCGGAGGCGTTCGGGTCGGCCGGCGCGGGCTCGAACCCCTGGATCGGCGGCTCGGCTGCCAGGCCGGCAAGGGAAAGCCCCGCGGCGCCGGCGCCGAGAGCCTGCATGAACGAACGTCGTGAAGCCTGGTCGTGCATGGCGATTCTCCTCGAATGCCGGACGCGGGAGGCGGCGCTCCGCGCACGCCCTCCGGCCGAGCGCCGTCATCGTACTTCCCGCCGCGCGAGCGGCGCAAGACGCGGCCGGGAGCAAAATCCCCGGATCTGTAACGACTTTTGGGTTGAAATACGTCGAAAATGTAGTTACAGTTGTCTTGTTTCGAGCGGAGGAAGTCGTTACAATGCCCGGGAAACCTTATCAGTCCAAGCTGCTTCCGTACGAGGACGAGATATTCGCCTTGCTCGGCGCCGGCAAGAGCTACAGGGACATCGCCGAGGAGCTGAATCGGGCTCACGGCCTGGCCGTCACTCACAACGCGGTGTTCTCCTTCGCCAGAACCCGCCGGGCGAAACACGGCGGCGCGCGGCTGTTCTACGAGGGACTCTCTCCCGACATCCGCGAGCAGCTCCTCAAGCAGATCGCGGCGGCCTGGACCCACGATTCGACCGCGATCGAGGGCAACACGCTGACGCTGGGCGAAACCGTGAAGGTCCTGGAGCTCGGCCTCACGATCGGCGGCAAGCCGCTCCGCGATCATCTCGAGGTCTACGGGCATGCCCGCGCGATCGATCTCGTCTACCGCATGCTCCGTCAGACCGCGATCACGGAGGAAGACCTCTTCGCGCTGCACCGCGCGGTGATGGAGCCCGCGCCGGTCGATGCGCTGAATCCGGTCGGAAGCTGGAAGCGAACCGCGAACGGCACGACCGGCGTCGTGGACGGGAAGAGCGTCTACATGGAGTACGCCGACCCCTCGGATGTGCCGCAGCTTATGGCGCGGTGGAGCGCGCGCTTCAACCGAACGCTCGATACACCGCGCCGTGCGCCTGATGCCCTGGCCGCGTATGTCCGGGCGCACGCGGGGTTCGTGCGGATACACCCGTTCTTCGATGGCAACGGGCGTGTCGCGCGCCTCGCCGCCAACCTGCCCGTCGTGCGGAGCGGCCATCCGCCGATCGTCGTTCCGGCGGAACGACGGAGCGAGTACATCGATCTCCTGTGGGAGTATCAGAACGCGGCCGGGAGGATCGGGCGCGATTCGCCGCTCGCGCCTCCGCACCCCGCGCTGGAGCGCTTCGCGGCGCTCCTGGCCGACGCATGGCGGCACGCGCTGTCGCTGGTCGAGACGGCTCGAGCGCGGGAAGCCGAGCGCGCCGCGAGAACGTGACGTTCTCTACGCATCTTCCCACTCGTCGCCCGGGTCGAACGGCGGGACGACGATGTTGAGGATGCGCAGCCTGCCGATGGCGCGGTGGCGGCAGCCCGGCTTGATCAGGACCGCCGTGAGGGGGCGCACCGCCAGCTTCCGGCCGTCGAGCTCGATGTGCCCCTCGCCCTCCAGGACGACGTAGATCTCGGTCAGCCGCGTGTGGTAGTGCGCCCGCGCGTCCGCCGCGATCTCGACGAGGTGGACGGTCGCCGCCTCGTTCCCCTCGACCATGAACGCGCGGCGGCTCGCGCCGCAGGGGCACGCGACCCCTTCGAGGGTGTCGAGCTGCGCCGTCAAGAATCGTTCCATGCGTCCTCCTGCCGTTCGGTGATTGCCCGCGATGATCTTACATCGGGCTGCTATCACGAAATCAACAAGATGTCGATTTCGTGATAGTCTCGAGGTCGCCCGCAACTATCACCAGATCGACATTCACTCGGGGTGCCGGGCCGCCCGCCCGCACCGTTCGATCGCCCGCGCCGCTTCCTCGGCCGCCGCGAGCGGCAGCGCGTGGCCCGCCTCGGGCAGCGCGGCGAAACGGGCGCCGGGAATGTGCGCGGCAAGGTAGCGGCCGCACGCCGAGGGGACGATCGCGTCGCGCTCGCCGTGTAGGATCTCCACGGGGACCGCGATGCGGTCCAGATCGGCGCGCAGGTCGGCGTTCGCCAGGAACTCGAGACCGCGCGCGAGCGCGCCCTCCGGGATGGCGCGCGCCTCCTCCAGTAGCATCGCGCACGCGTCCTCGCCGCCGGCGGGCGCGAGCGCCGCCTCGAAGAATTCCCGCAGACAGGCTTCTCGATCGCGTCCGAG
>JBFZCA010000320.1:0-3854 GCA_041308205.1 Planctomycetota bacterium
GCCGGACGCCGCGGCTGTCCGTCGCGACGCCGGAGATCCACGCATCGCCGCGCGGGACGCCCAGGCCCCCGACGGCGGCGAGCATGTCGTTATACCGGCACCGGAGCACGGCCTCTCTCCCTGAGCACGCGCCGCGCCACCTCGCGGTCGTCGAAGCGGATCTTGCGCGTGCCGATGATCTGGTAGTCTTCGTGGCCTTTTCCCGCGATGACGACCACGTCGCCCTCGCGCGCATCGACGAGGGCGCTCCTGATGGCGCGCTCGCGATCGGCCTCCACGTGAAAATCGGCGCCGCCGCCGGCCACGCCGGCGAGCACATCGTCGATGATGGCGCGCGGTTCCTCCGTGCGCGGATTGTCGCTCGTCAGGTACACGGCGTCCGCGCGCGCGCACGCCGCCCGGCCCATCTCCGGACGCTTGGTCCTGTCGCGGTCGCCGCCGCATCCGAACACGACGATGAGCCTGCCTCCCGTCTCGCGGATCGCGCCCCGCAGGCTGTCCAGCATCCGCGCGAGCGCCGATGCCGTGTGCGCGAAGTCGACGAAGACGCGGAACCCGGGGGCCGGCACCTCCTCCAGCCGCCCGGCCGGCGGCGCGAAGTCCTCGACGCCCGCGCGCACCGCGTCCCAGGACACGCCGAGCGCGCGCGCGCACGCGACGGCGCCGCAGATGTTCTCGGCGTTGTGGGAGCCCCACGCGCGCGTCGTCACGGCAATGCCGCCGTCCCCGTCGCGGAACGCCAGGCGGACGAGGCCCTCGCCCGCGACCGCGGCTTCCGCCAGGCCCGGAAAGCCGCGCCGCGTGAATTCGACCACGCGCGCCCGCGTGCGCTCGGCGACGAACCGACACGATGGGTCCTCGCCGTTGAGGACTGCGGTCGCGTCGGGGGGCAACTCCTCGAAGAAGCGCGTCTTGGCCTCGCGGTACGCCTCGAACGTCTTGTGGTAATCAAGGTGGTCGGACTGGATGTTCGTCAGGATTCCGGCGCGGAAGCGCACGCCGGCGACGCGCCCCTGCAGGATGCCGTGCGAGGAGACCTCCATCACGCACGATGCCGCGCCCGCATCGGCCATGGCGCGCAACGCCTCCTGGAGCGGGAGCGGCCCGGGCGTCGTCGTCGCGGGCCGCTCGGTGCGCCCCGCGCCCAGGATGTTCTCCACCGTTCCGAGCAGGCCCGCGGTCGCGCCGTCCGCCGCCGACAGAATGCGCCACAGGCAGCAGGCGGTCGTGGTCTTGCCGTTCGTGCCGGTCACGCCGATGACGCGCAGGCGCGCGGAGGGGTCGCCGAGGAAGTAGGCCGCGAGCGGGCCGACGAGCATCCGGGTTTCCGGGATGACGAGGCACGGCACGCCGGCGCCGGCGGCCCGTTCGGCAAGCACCGCGGCCGCCCCGCGCGCGACCGCCTCGGCGATGAACATGTGGCTGTCGATGCGCTCGCCGCGCTCGGCCACGAAGAGATCGCCCGCCTTCACCAGGCGCGAGTCGACCGCGATGCCGGAGCACCGCACGCCGGATGCCGCGCGGCCGGCGATCCGCACCTTCGTGCGGGCCGCCAGGTACGCGCGCAGCTCGGCAAGTCCCACCGCCTTCATGTCCACCTCACTCCGGCGATTCCCGGAACACCGCGCTCAGGATCGACGCCGCGATCGGCGCCGCCGTGGTGCCGCCGTAGTACAAACCGAGCACGCGCGCGTCGGGCCACTCGCGGTCCACATCGACGCGCGTCACGATCACGTAGCGCGGATTCTCCGCGGGGGCATGGCAGATGAACGTGCCGGTGTACAGGCGGTTGTTGTAACCGCCGAGCTCTTTGACGCAACGCTTGGATGTGCCGGTCTTGCCGCCGAGAGTGAGGCCCGCGGGCACGAGCCCGTGCTGCGTGAGCCGATGGGCGGTGCCGTGCTGCTCCTCCACGACGAGACGAAGGAGGTCCTTCATTGTCGCCAGCGTTTCCTCATCTTCCATGACCCTGCGCGGCGCGCCGGGCGCGCAGCCCTGCATGCCGAGCACTGCGCCGTGCGGCGCGTACGCATAGTGTATATGGGGGTCGACCAGATAGCCACCGTTGACGAACACGGAGTAGCCCCTGGCCAGCGTCAGCATGGTCACGTTGACCGCCATGCCGAATCCCATGGACGTGACGTCCTGCGGCGGGATGCTCGGCGGCACTCGCGGTCCCTTCAGCTCGTCCTTCCACTCCTGCGGCCAGAGCTGCTGCATCACGGCGGGGTCGCGGTCGTTCGGGTCGCGCGGATCGACTCCCAGGCCGAACTGCGTCAGGAGCGCGCGCAACCGCCGCGCGCCGAGCCTCTCCGCCAGAATGCTGAACACGATGTTGCTCGATTGGACGAAGCCCTCGAGCAGCCCGGCATCGGTCACGGGGTGCGCATCCGTCACCGGGAGCCTGCGTCCCGGGACGCGGCGCGAGCTGCCGCCCTCCCAGATGACCGAGCCCGGCACGGACGCCAGGCGCTCCTCGAGGATCTTGGCCGCGATGAAGCACTTGAAGACCGACCCCGGCTCGTAAATGTCGAAGATCGGCTCGCCGCGGCCGGCCGTCAGCCACCGGCGCAGCGACTTCAGCGGATAATTCCCGAAGAGCTGCAGGGCTTCCCGGCGCTGGGGCCAGGTTCCGAACGCCAGAATCCTCCCCGTGTGCGGGTCCATGATGAGCGCGCTCGTCTTGAGGACGTTCGTCCTGCGGTCGGTCGTCTGGCGGGTGAAGGGATCGTAGCCGTTCCGCAGGTTCTCGAATCCATCGCGGAGCGCATCCCACAGGATCTTCTGGAGCCGCACGTCGATCGTGAGGTAGACATCCCAGGGCTCGACGGGGTCGACGCCGATCCCTCCCGCGCAGACATGGCTCAGAAGGCCGGCGGGGCCGGCGCGAATCTCCTCCACGCCGTTCCGGCCCCGCAGCACGAGGTCGAACCCGCCCTCGGCCCCGTGGGTGCCGTGCCCGTCGTCGGCGACGCGGCCCAGGATCTCGTTGCACAGCCCGAAGTAACGCTCGCCGGCATCGCGTGCATCCGAGAACGTGCTGCGGCGCACGCGCCGCTTCTCCATCGTCACGGCGCCGCTCCAGGACGCGCCCCGGACCTCGCCGATCGTGCGCAGGTACGCCCCGAGCAGCGGCGTGGCCTGCGGCGGCACCTTGTCCTCGATGCGGAGGTACTGGCAGTATTTCGCGTGGGTCGCCTCGCGGACGAACGCGTACCTGAGCAGGTCCGCGACCGCGGGCGCCGGAAGGCTCAGAAGGCAGCCCAGCTCGAGCACCGTGCGCGCGGAGAAATCCGCGCGCTGCGCGATGCGGAGCGCGTGCCAGTCGACGCTGAGCTGCGAGGGCGCCTCGGGCGGCGCGGTCGATGTCGCGAGCAGCACGCCGTTCACGTCGCGGATGTCGCCGCGCCGGGCATCGACCGAGCGCAGCGACGACGCCTGCCGCATCGCCTTGGACTCGTAATGCTCGTGGCGCACGACTTGAATGTGGAACAGGCGGCCGGCCAGCGCGGCCAGCGCGACCAGCAGGAGGCCGCCCGCGAAGAAGGCCCGGGTGCGCAGGAAGGGGGGGCGCGCGCCGTCGATCACCGCGAGTCCTCCCATTCGGCGGCCGAGGGCGCCTCGACCTGTCTGTCGCGCAGGTAGTCCTTCAGCGAGCCCTTCGGCACGGCGTACTGAAACGTTCGCCAGTAATCGTACACCGCGGCGTGGCGGAGCTCCCGGACCTTCGCCCGGAGATCCTCCCAGCGCAGCATCTCGCTCTGCATCCTGACGCGCTCGGCGTCGAGACACACGACGAACACGCCGAGGCTCGTGGTCCACAAGCATGTCAGGAGGAGACGAAACAGCGACAC
>JBFZCA010000321.1:0-7699 GCA_041308205.1 Planctomycetota bacterium
CTCTTCCGATCTAGCGAAGGAGTAGTGCGCCGTTGTCGGAGACGGCGGCGCGAGAAACGAGAGGGGAGGGAGTATGAACCTGAACAAGGTTATGCTTGCGGGAAGACTGACGCGCGACGTGAACTTGAAGTGGACGCCGTCCGGCGCCGCCGTGGCGGACATAGGGCTGGCGGTGAACCGTTCGTTCACGGATTCCTCGGGCCAGAAGCGCGAGGAGACCTGTTTCGTGGATGTGGTCCTGTGGCGCAAGCAGGCGGAAGTGTGTCACAAGTACCTTCGCAAGGGCAGCCCCGTGTTCATCGAGGGCCGTTTGAGCCTCGACTCGTGGGAGGACACGGCCGGGCAGCGGCGCAGCACGCTCAGGGTGGTTGCGGATAATTTTCCGGGCGGGGGCGGCGAGCGCCCGGGACGCGAGGACAACGCGCCGGCGCCGGCGGCGGCGGCCGCGCCGGATGCCGCGCCCGACGAGACGCCGCCCGAGCCGGCCGGCGACATCCCCTTCTGAGAGGGCGGGATCGCCGCCGCGGACAGACGTGCCTCCTGCGGCAGGGGAGGCGGGACATGGGCCGCGCGTTCCGCGACGGTGCGGACGGCGGCGGACGGCGTGGCGGTGTTTTTGAGGAGTCGATGCGTATGGGCAAGAAGAAGTACGGGCATCTGGGCGAACGGACCCGGTGCCGGCTGTGCCGCGAGCGGATCAGGGAGGTCGACTACAAGAACGTGGATCTCCTGGAGAAGTGCGCGGCGCGCAACGGCAAGATCGCGTCCCGCAAGCGCACGGGAACCTGCGCGCGGCATCAGCGGCAGATCAAGGAAGCCGTCAAGCGCGCACGGTTTGTCGGGTTCATGCCCTATATCAGCACATAGTGCACGATGAAGGAGACTATCCATGCGTCTCATCTTGTTGCGTAACGTTGCGGGCCTCGGCACGGTCGGCGGCGTCGTCGACGTCAGGGACGGGTACGGCCGCAACTGGTTGCTGCCCCAGGGGCTGGCCGTCGAGGCCACGCCCGAGAACATGGCCCAGGTCGAGCACCGCAAGCGCAAGCTGCTGGCGCAGGAAGCCGACAACTTCCAGAAGCTCCGGGCGGTCGCGGCCGAGGTGGCCAAGCAATCGGTGACGATCATGTCCCGCGCGACCGAGGACGACCATCTGTTCGGCTCGGTGGGCGCGCGCGAGATCGTCGCCGCGTTCGCCGCGGAGAACATCGAGCTCGACCCGCGCATGATCCTGCTGGATGAGCCCATCAAGGAGATCGGCTGCTACACCATCAGGATCCGCATGCATCCCGAGATCGAGGTGACCAGCAAGGTGTGGGTCGTCCGCGCCGATGAAGGCGAGCGTCCCGTGGATATCCCGGCCGAGGCGGCCGTCGAGGCCCCGGCGGAGGCGCCGGACGAGGACGAAGACGAGTAGCGGGAGCGCAGCGTGACCGGCGAAGAGGCACCGCGGCACGGCGGGGACGGCGGCAGGCTGCCGCCGCACAACCTGGAGGCGGAGCGCTGTGCACTCGGCGCCCTGCTGCTCGATGTCTATTCCGCCAGCCCCGTTTTTCAGATGCTGACCGAGGGGGATTTCTACCTCCGGGCGCACCAGCACATCTACCATGCGCTCGCGGACCTCTATGACCGCCTGGCGAGCGCGGACATCGTGCTCGTGGGCGAGGCGCTCGCGCGCGAGAAGCTGCTCGGCGAGGTCGGCGGGGAGGAGTACCTCGTGCGCCTCGCCGAGGAGGTGCCCAGCGCGGCCAACGCGCTGTACTACGCGCAGCTCGTGCGCGATGCCTCGATACGGCGGCAGCTCGTCTACAAGTGCACGTCGATCATCAGCGAGGCCTACGAGGGCCGCAACGAGGCGCGCGAGCAGCTCGACCGCGCCGAGCAGGGGATCTTCGACATCGCCGGCGACCACATGGCCGGCGAGTTCGTCCCCATGCCCGATCTCATCGACCCCGTGTTCGACATGATCGACAAGGATCACCGCGGGACGGGCGGCATCATGACCGGCTTCACGAAGTTCGACGAGATCACCAACGGCCTGCACCCGGCCGAGCTGAGCATCATCGCGGGACGCCCGAGCATGGGCAAGACGACCCTCGCCATGAACATCGTGCGGCACGTGGCGCTGAAGCTCGGCAAGCCGTGCGGGATCTTCTCGCTGGAAGTCTCGCGCGCGCAGGTGGTGCAGAACCTGTTGTGCTCCGAGGCGCGGGTCGACACCCAGAAGATGCGGCGCAGCACGTTGTCCTCGCGGGAGTGGCACGATCTCATCGAGACGGCGGACCGCCTGCGCACGGCGCCCGTCTACATCGACGACTCCTCGGCGCTGACGACGCTCGACGTGAAGGCGAAGGCGCGGCGGCTGCGGGCGCGGTACGGCTGCGAGCTGCTGGTCATCGACTACCTGCAGCTCATGCAGGCGTCGGGAGCCGACAGCCGCCAGGAGGAGATCAGCCAGATCTCCCGCGGCTTGAAGGGCACGGCGCGGGACCTGAACATTCCCGTGATCGCGGTTTCCCAGTTGAGCCGCGCGGTCGAGTCCCGCGAGGGGCACAAGCCGAGGCTGTCGGACCTGCGCGAGTCCGGCGCCATCGAACAGGACGCGGATGTCGTCGTGCTCCTGTACCGCGAGGAGTACTACAAGCAGGACGACGAGGATGTGAAGAACAAGGCCGAGGTGATCGTCGCCAAGCAGCGAAACGGCCCCACGGGGACGGTGCACCTGGCGTTCTTCGGCAGCACGTTGCGGTTCGAGGACCTTTCGGCGGCGACCGAGCCGGCGTTCTAGCCGCTCGGCGGAGAAGGAGAGAGGCAATGAAGACACGACACGCGTTCCTGCGGGGCATGGCGCTCGCGGTCCTGGCGGCCGGGGCCGTTTCGGCGGCGGAGCTGAAGATCGCGGTGCTGGACATCCAGCGAACGCTGCTGGCGTACGAGCGCCGCGGCGCCCTGCGCGTCGAGCTCGACCGCAAGAAGCAGGAGATGACCGCGAGGCTCGCCGACCTCGAAGAGAAGCTCAAGAGCAGCCAGAGCGACCTCGAGACGCTGAAGCCGGGAACCGAGAACTACCGCCAGTTCCAGCTCAAGCTCATCGAGCTCGAGGCCGCGGTCGAGACGCAGCGCCGGCGGTTCGAGCTCGAGTTCGAGCTCCTGCAGCGCAACAACATGCAGTTGCTGTTCGAGGACGTGGCCAGGGAGATCGAAGCCTACGCCAAGGAGAACGGCATCGACCTGGTGCTCACGAAGTACCTTGCGGACGCGCGCATCGGGGGGCCGCACCCCATGGTGCTTTTTGCGGCCCAGGGGTTCGACATCACGGAGGCGATCATCGGCCGGTTGAACGCGAAGACCGCGGCGCCGGCGCCGGCGCCGGAGGCGCCCCGCAGCGTGGGCCCGGTCAGGGACGCGCTCAAGCGGCCATGAGCGGCGGCGGAGGGGCTGGCGACAGGATGGGCGGCAGGAGCGTCGCACGCGAGGCATCATGCGCGGGCATCGGTCTCCATACGGGAGATGAGGTCCGCGTCGCGCTGCGGCCGCGCGAGGAGCGGGGCATCGTCTTCGTGCGGGAGGATCTCGCGGGCCGGCCGCGCGTGCGCGCCTGCGCGTCCAATGTGGTGCTCGAACGCCGCCGCACCGCGCTTCGCGAGGGCGGGGGCGAGGTCCACACGGCGGAGCACCTGCTGGCGGCGGCGTATGCGCTGGGGATCGATGCGCTGGAGATCGGCCTGTCGGGGCCGGAGGCGCCCGGTCTCGACGGCAGCGCCGCGGAGTGGCTCGCCGTGTTCCGCGAGGCCGGCATCGCGCCCCGGCCGTGGGAGCGCGCCCGCATCGTGATTCGCGACGCGATCGCGGAAAGCGCGGGCACCGGGGCGATCGCGGCGGTCCCGTGCCGCGGCGAGCTCGTCATCAACTACGTGCTGGATCACGACAATCCCGTCATCCCCGTGCAGATGCTGCAGTACCGGCTCGACCCGGCATCGTTTGCGTGCGACATCGCGCCGGCGCGGACCTTCGTGCTCGCGGAAGAGGTCGACGCCCTGCGCAAGGCCGGGCTCGGGAAGGGCGCGACGGTGTACAACACGCTCGTCGTGGCCGCGGGCGGGGTGAGGGACAACGAGCTGCGGTTCGCGGACGAGTTCGTGCGCCACAAGGTGCTCGACCTCCTGGGCGATCTCTCGCTGCTCGAAGCGGAGCTGTGGGGGCGCATCGTCGCCGTCCGCTCGGGACACGTGCTCAATGCGGCAATGGTCCGGCGCATACGAACGGCGGGAGGCGCGGGGGAGGCCCGAGGATGAGTCCCGCGGAGATTCGCTGCGGCGTGGTGGGCACGGGGCACCTCGGCCGGCTTCACGCGCGCATTCTCAGCGACCTTCCCGGCGCCAAGCTGGTGGGGGTCGTGGATGCGCTGCCCGAGCGCGCCGAGGCGGTGGCCCGCGACTACCGCTGCGCGGCCTGCCCCTCCCTGGAAGCGCTGCTTGCGATGGACATCCGCTTTGCGGTCGTGGCGACGCCGACGGAGCGCCATTACGAGGTCGGCCGCGCGCTGCTTGCGGCCGGCGTGGCGACGCTGATCGAGAAGCCCTTCACGCGCACCCTCGATGAGGCCGACGGGCTCATCGAAGCCGCCCGCGCCCGCGCGGGAGGCTTCGTCGGGGTCGGGCACGTGGAGCGCTTCAATCCGGTCGTCCAGGCGGCGCGGCGGCACGTGAAGGATCCGCTCTTCATCGAATGCGACAGGGTGCACCCCTTCTCCTTCAGATCGATGGACGTGGGCGTCGTTCTCGACCTCATGATCCACGATCTCGATCTCGTCCACTGGCTGGCGGGCAGCCGCGTGGTCGACCTGGAGGCCGTGGGAGCGAGCGTCCTCTCGGGCTCCGAGGACATGGCGTTCGCGCGCCTCCGATTCGCCAACGGCTGCACGGCCATGCTGAGGGCGAGCCGCGTCTCGCTGCGCAAGGTCCGGAAACTGAGGATCTTCTGCGAGGATCTCTACGTCTCGCTCGACTACCTCGCGCGGACCGGCATGAAGATCCGGGTGAAGGAGGGCGCTCCGGCGCGTCTCGCGGCGCTGGCCGCGGACGGCCCGCCGTCGCTGCCGTTCGCCGATTTCCTGGACATCGAGGATCTCGCGGTCGAGGAGGCCGAGCCGCTGCGTGCGGAGCTCGACGCGTTCGTGAGCGCCGTCAGGGACGGGGCCCCGCCGCCCGTCGGCGGCGAGGTGGGCCGGGAAGCCCTGGATTGCGCCCTGAGGATCGGGGAGGCGATCCAGAAGCACCAGGCCTGCGTCCGACAGATGAGAAGCGGCTTGACAATGCAGCCGCCCGAGTGATACAGTTGCGATTCTCGACCGGCCGGCGGCAGGGCGGAACCATGCCGCGGCGCCGGGGCGGGAATGCCCGCGAACGCGTCGTTCGCGGAGAACACGGAACCGCGGGACGTTTGTAAGGCGCCGCCGGGCGGCGCCGACGGAAGGACGGTCGCACCTTCCGCAGGTCCCCTTCAACTGCAAAGGAGGACGACTGTGACCGGCATCAGCATCCAGGATCTCGTCGCGTCGGGCGTTCACTTCGGACACCGCGTGAGCCGGTGGAATCCGAAGATGAAGCCCTTCATCTACGGCACCAAGAACCTGATCCACATCGTGGACCTGCGCCAGACTGTCCGAGGGATGGTGCGCGCGGCCGGCTTTCTGAGCCGCATGGCCGCCACCGGCAAGGACGTGGTGTTCGTGAGCACCAAGCGGCAGGCGCAGGCGATCATCCGCGGCGAAGCCGAGCGCTGCGGCATGCACTGGGTGACCGAGCGCTGGCTCGGCGGCACCCTCACCAACCACGCGACGATCCGCTCGCGCCTCAAGCGCCTGGAGTTTCTCGAACACCTCGAGACCAGCGGGGAGATCGACGGCTACTCCAAGAAGATGATCTCCTCCTTTCGGCGCGAGCGCCGCAAGATCCTCCGGAACCTGGAAGGCATCCGCAACATGCGGCAGCTTCCGGGCGCGCTCGTCCTCGTCGACGTCAAACGCGAGGCGATCGCGGTCCGCGAGGCCAACAAGCTCGGCATCGTCGTGATCGGCCTCGTCGACACCGACTGCGACCCGGATGGCGTCGACATCGTGATCCCCGGCAACGACGATGCGTTTCGCGCGATCGAGGTCGTGCTGAAACCCCTGGCGGATGCGATCATCGCCGGCCGCGACAAGTCGGTGGGGACCGCCGGCGCGCCGCCCGCGCAGGGGGCGAAGCCCGCCGGCGAGGACGCGGCGGTCGAAGGCCGGGAGCGGGAGTGAGGACCTGCCTCCTGAAGCTCAGCGGCGAGGCGCTCGGCGGCGGCGGGGGCACGGGCCTTGACGGCGCCGTACTCGGGCGCATCGGCGATGAGATCGCATCCGCGGCGGGACCCGATCTGCGGATCGGCATCGTCGCGGGGGCCGGCAATTTCCTGCGCGGCGCCGAGCTGGAGGCGCTGGGAATACCCCGGCAGCGCGGCGATTTCATGGGCATGATCGCCACGGTTCTCAACGGCATGGCGCTTGCGGCCGTCCTGGAAGCCCGCGGCGTCGGAGCGACGCTGCTGTCGGGCATTCCGGTCGGCGACATCGTTGCCGGCTTCTCGGAGGCGGCGCTCGCGCGTGCGCGCGGGGATGTCGTGATCTTCGCGGGCGGCACCGGGAACCCGTTCTTCACGACCGATACGGCGGCGGCGCTGCGCGCGGCGCAGATGGGCGCGGACGTCCTCCTGAAGGCGACGAAGGTCGACGGGGTCTTCAGCGCCGACCCGCTCCGCGATCCCGGCGCCGAACGCTTCGACCGCCTGACCTACGGGGAGGTGCTCCGGCGGCGCTTGCAAGTCATGGACCTTACGGCTATAACGCTGTGTATGGAGCGGCGGATTCCGATCCGCGTGTTCAACATGCACGTGCCCGGGAATCTCGCCGCGGCGCTCCGCGGCGCGGACGTGGGCACGTTGGTCACTGAGTGAGGAGCGGCGTATGGACTACAACAACGTGGTCAAGGAATCGCGGGAACGGATGAAGAAGGGGATCGAGCTTCTGCAGAGCCAGTACCACGGCATGCGGACGGGGCGCGCGAACCCGGGGCTGGTCGAGGACGTGCGCGTGGACTACTACGGGTCGCTCACGCCGCTCAAGCAGATCGCGGCGATCAGCGCCCCCGAGGCGAACCTCCTGGTGGTCAAGCCGTTCGATCCGAGCAGCCTGGGCGCGATCGAGAAGGCGATCCAGAAGGCGGACCTCGGCATCCAGCCCTCGAACGACGGGAAGGTCGTGCGCCTCGTGATCCCGCCGCTCAGCGAAGACCGGCGCAAGCAGCTCGTCCACCATGCCAAGCAGCTCGCCGAGGAGGCGCGCGTGGCGGTCAGGAACGTCAGGCGCGACGGCAACAAGAAGGTCGAGCAGTTCGAGAAGGACTCCAAGATCTCGGAGGATATCATGGAGTCGATGAAGAAGGAGATTCAGAACCTGACGGATGAGCACACGAAGAAGGTCGACGAGATGTTCGAGAAGAAGTCGACCGAGCTGATGCAATTCTGAGCCGGATGCGTTATCGTGGGGGCATAGATCAGCCGGTCGAGCCGCGCCCTTTTACGGCGACGGTCGGAGGTTCGAATCCTCCTGCCCTCTTTTTGTGCCGCGCGCCGCGTTCCGGCCGCGGCGCCGCGTCGCGCGGCGGCCGCG
>JBFZCA010000322.1:0-15853 GCA_041308205.1 Planctomycetota bacterium
CGGAAAAGTGCGCCTCGCCGCGGGGAATGTGAGCTACGCGTGGAGGGCGAAACCGCTCAGCTTGCGCGGTGGCGGCAAAGTTATCATCGCGTGCGACAAGGTGATGCACCGGCATCAGGGATGTCTCGCTGGCATCAACGTGCTCTACGGCGACGGCGCCGTCAAGTTCTTGAAAGCCGAGGAACTCGGCGAGGGCGGCCTCGATGGCTTCCTGGCGCGCCACGATCTCACGAGGTGACGGAGAGGACGGACACGTGTACTGCGTACGGATCATGCTTGCGGCGTTGATGCCCGGGTTGCTGCATTCCGCCGCCGCTCCCGGGCCCGTTCCCGACAGGGGCGCGCTCGCGGCCGACGCGGTCGCCGGCGCGCGGTTTCGCTTCGGCGGCGCGCTCGGCGAGCGCATCGATGCGAACGTCCGCAACTGGCTTCTGACCGCGCCCGAGGCCAATCCCGGCATGCTCGCCATGTTCAGGATGCGCGATCGGACGCCTGTCCCCGACCTTGTTCCGTGGGCGGGCGAGTTCGTGGGCAAGTACCTGATCTCGGCGGTGCAGGCGCTCGCGATGACCGGCGACCCCGCGCTCCGCGAGTGCGTCGAGGGCGTCGTTCGCGCGTTCATCGCGACGCAGGCGGAGGATGGCTACCTCGGGCCGTTCAGGAAGGAGGAGCGCCTGCTCGGCCGCTGGGATCTCTGGGGGCACTACCACGCGATCCTCGCGCTGCTCATGTGGCACGAGGAGAGCGGCGACGCCGAGGCGCTCGGCGCCGCGTGCCGCGCCGCCGACCTTGCCTGCGCGACGTTCCTGGACGGGGAGCGGCGCGTCATCGACGCCGGCTCGCCCGAGATGAACATGGCGATCGTTCACGGACTCGGAAGGTTGTACCGCGCGACCGGCAACGAGCGCTACCTGCGGCTCATGTGGGAGATCGAACGCGACTGGGAGAAGTCGGGCGACTACTTCCGGACGGGCCTGGCCGGCACGCCGTTTCACCGGACGCCGCGTCCCAGGTGGGAAAGCCTGCACGATGTCCAGGGCCTCGTCGAGCTCTACAGGATCACGGGGGACGCGCGCTACAAGACGGCGTTCCTGAACCTGTGGGAGAGCATCCGCCGCTGCGACCGGCACCCGTCGGGGGCGTTCTCGACCGGCGAGCAGGCCGTGGGGAATCCGTACGGCGAAGGCGCGATCGAGACCTGCTGCACGACGGCGTGGATGGAGCTGACGCTCGATGCGCTGCGGCTGACGAACGACCCGCGCGCCGCGGACGAGCTGGAGCTCTCGACGTGGAACGCCGTGCTCGGCTCGCAGCACCCGTCGGGCAGGTGGTGGACGTACCACACGCCGATGGAGGGCGTCAGGGAAGCCTCGGCGCACTCGATCGTTTTTCAGGCGCGGCACGGGACGCCCGAGCTCAACTGCTGTTCCGTGAACGGGCCGCGCGGCCTGGGCATCCTCAGGGAATGGGCGGTGATGCGGCTTCCGGGCGAGGTGGGCTTCTCCATCAACTTCTACGGCCCGTGCGTCATCACGGTGCCCTTCGGCGCCGGCGAGACGCTGACATTGACGCAAGAAACGCGCTATCCCCTCGTGGGTGAGATCGCCGTGCGCATCGGCCTTGCGCGTGAACGCTCGTTCGGGCTCGATCTTCGAATTCCTGCGTGGTCGCAGAGGACGACGGTGCGCGTTCTTGACGCAGCCGGGGCGGTTGTCGCGCCGGCGCGGGAAGCCTTCGCCGGCACGCATTTCGCGCTCTCGCGCCCATGGCGCGACGGCGACACCGTCGAGCTGTCTCTCGACATGTCCGTCCGGAGTTGGGCCGGGGCGCTCGGGCGCGCGGGGCGGGCGGCGATCCATCGCGGGCCGCTCCTTCTCGGCTTCGATCAGCACCGGAACGCGATCGATGTGAAGGACGTTCCGGCGCTCGATCTTCTCGCGGCGCGGCTCGCGCCGGCGCCGAGCGAATCCGGGAAGGCGCCCGGCGCCTTTGCGCCGATCGCGGCCTTCACGGTGCGCGCGGGCGACGGCGCGGAGCTCGTCCTCTGCGACTTCGCAAGCTGCGGCGCGCACGGCACGCCGTACACGGCGTGGCTTCCCGCGGTCAACGCGACGCCCGCGATGTTCTGGCTCGTGCGGCCCGCCTCCGGCGCCGCCGTCGCCGCGGGGCCGATCGTCTTCGAGTGGACGGGATTCAGGACCGAGGGAACGACCTACACGCTCGCCATCGCGAAGGATCCCGAGCTCGTGCACACGGCGCACGCGATCGATGTTGGAGCGTCGACGCGGCATGTGCTTGCAGCGGGGCTCGGGCCCGCGGCCGGAACGTGGTGGTGGAAGGTGACGGCGGCGTGCGGCAAGGCGCCGGCGGCGAATTCGGGCGGCCCGGGCCGGTTCTTCATCGACCCGGCGCTCGAGAACACGGCCGCCGAGGAGATCGAACGCGCGAAGACGGGGCCGCGGGGGCTTCTCGCCGCCTCCCCGCTCGATGGGAACGGGATGCCATCCTTCGGCGTCCTCGTGAGCGAGACGGGCACGGCGCCCGCCGAGGATCGCTTCGGTCGCGAGGGCGGCGCCGTGGCGTTCCCGGGGAGCGGCTGCGGCATCACGTACGGCCTCGCGTTGTTTCCCGAGCGCGACTTCACGTTCCTCGCGTGGGTCTGTCCGGCGGGGCTTCCGGCCGATCGCCTGCAGCAGGTGTTCTCGGCGTGGTGCGCGGGCATGGATGATCCCCTCAGGGTCGCCGTCCAGGGGGACAAGCTCTTCGCGCGCATCGAGGCGCACCATGCGTACGGCACCGCGGGCGTACCGATCGAGAACGGGAAGTGGATCCACGTGGCGGCGGTCAAGCGCGGCCCGCGCCTCGAGCTGTACGTCGGCGGCGAGCTGCGCGCGCACGTCGAAGTGCCCGAGTACGTCTTCTCGCAGGCGCGGGACTTCGCGATCGGCGCCAACCCGCACTACTCGGGCAACGAGTGCTTCGCCGGCGCGATCGATGCCTTCGCCTTCCACGGCGAGGCGCTGGCGCCCGCGGAGATCGCGGCCGCGCGCGAGGAGGGGAAATGACGGCGCCGGCCGCGCCTTGCGGAGCGCGGCCGGCGTTGCGCCTGCGCCTCAGCCCAGATCCAACCGTTCGCGGTCGCTACGGACACGTCGGATACGCATCGCACCCGAGGTAATTGCCGCCCTCGATATCGTAGCCGCAGTCGGGGAACGGCGGGGGCGGCGGATCATCCTCCCTGAACATGTACCCGAGCACGTAGATCGCATCGGCGATGTCGAGCTTGGTGTCGTTGTTGACGTTGGCGGACTCCATGCACGTCGGACCGCGGTCGCTCCTGAAGAGGTAGCCCAGCAGGTAGATCGGATCGGCGATGTTGACGATGCCATCCGCGTTGACGTCGCCGCGGACGAACGGGCGGACGCCGCCCGCCTGCACCGTGCACGTCGCGCAGTCGCTTGCGTACCGGCCGAGCCGGCCGATGACGCAGTACTCGTGGGGCGCCTCATCGGGCAGCGCGTCCTGAATCGACTGCGTGTCGCCCGAATAGACGCCGAGCGTCGCGCCGTCGCGCATGACCTCGATCTCGTCGTACACGATCGGATTGACCCACGCGAGCTCCGCCGTCATGCCCACGCTCTCGCACGTGAGCTGCTCGGGCTTCGGCACGTACGTGACGCGGACAATGCAGCCCTCGGACTGGGATTCCTTGTCGCCGAGGACGCCCGCGACGATGTACGCGTACGAGCCGTTGACGTCGACCGTGTCCGTGTACGTCTCGTCGGCGCCCGGCAGCGTCGCGATCGTGACGCTGTTGCGGTAGATCGTTATGCTGTCGTACGTCCATCCGTTGGTCCATGTGAGGGTGACCTGCATGTTCGAGTTGCTCCCCGCGCACACGAGGCCTGTCGGCGGCGGCGGCGGCCCGAAGCTCTCGCAGCTCACGGCGTCGGAGCGGTGGGTACCGATGAACGCCTGGATCGTGAACGTGTGGCTGCCGGGGCCGAGCGGGGCCGACACGTAGGTCACGGCCGTGCCCGGGAGCGGCGAATCCGCCGCGGCGGTTCCGTCGATGAGAATGTCGATGCCATCGTAGGCGTCGATGGAACTGCTCCAGGCAAGCTGCGCCTTGCTCTCGGCATCGATCTCGCAGCGCGTGATCTCGACGGGCGGGACGAGCGTGATCTCGGCCGCGCACGTCGCCGTCGCGGAGTTCAGGGCGCCGAGCGAGCCGTAGATGTTGTACTCGTAGGTGCCGACGGCGAAGACCGTGTCGACGTAGTTCGTCGGCGCGCCCGTGATGGTGGCGACGGGCATGCCGTCGCGCAGGATCGTCACGCTGCCGTACTGCCACCCGTTGACCCACGTGAGGTTGACGTCCCAGCTCTCGCCGATGGTCGCGCAGGTGAACGCGGTGGGCATGGGCAGCGCCGCCGTGCCCGAGCACGTTGCGGCCGCCGCCTGGTAGGCGCCGATGAAGGGCTTGAGCGTGAACGTGTGCACGCCGGGGACGAGCGGGGCGGACACGTAGCTCACGGCCGTGCCGGGAAGCGGCGATTCCGGCGCCGGCGCATTGTCGATGAGAAGCGCGATGCCGTCGTAGCCCTCGAAGCCGTTGGTCCACGCGAGGTGCAGCACGCGGTCCTCGCCGACGTTGCACTGGCCGATCGACACGGGCGGCACTTCGGTCAGTTCGATTGTGCAGGTCGCGGGGTCGGAGCAGCGGCTGTCGAGACAGCCCAGGACCTTGTACGCGTACACTCCCGGCCGCGGCGTATGGTCGATGAAGCTCGTCGTCGTGCCCGCGCCGGAGAAGATCTCCTCATCGTTGCGGAGAATGCGCACCTGCTCGTAGACGAAGGGATTCGTCCATGTCAAGTTGACCGTCCACAGGGTCGGGCGGAGCGAGCACTGCAGGCCGGCCGGCGGCGGCGGCGGCGCCTCGGCGCTGCAGACGGCGTTGGCGGCGCGAGTGGCGCCGGCGAACGGCCTGACGGCGAACGTATGCGCCCCCGGCGCCAGTACCGCGGAATCGTAGCTTGTCGCGTTCCCCGGCAGGGTCGCCGCGAGCGTGGCATCGATCAACACTTCGATGCCGCTATACACCGCGTCGCCGAGCGTCCAGGCCAGGTGTGCCGCGCGCGCTTCGTCGATCTCGCACAAGGTCAGCGTCACGGGCGGAACGACCGTGATGTTGAGCGTGCACGAGGCGGCAGCCGAATTCTGACCGCTGAACACGCCGAGAACCTCGTACTTGTAGTTCCCGAGCGCCGGCGCGACGTCGACGTACGATGTCGCCGTGCCCGCGAGCGCGGCGATGGCCGCGCCGTTGCGGATGACCGTGATGCTCTCGTAGCCCCAGTTATTCGTCCACGAGAGAGCCACGCGCCAGCTATCGGCGGGCACGGTGCATGCGAGGTTGGTCGGGGCGGGCACGATTGCGGTGCCCGTGCACTCGCGCGGGGCGGCCAGGTACGTGCCGATCGCCGGCCGCACGGCCAGCGTGTGGACGCCGGGGATGAGCGGCACGCTGGTGTAGGCCGTGGTCGTGCCCGGCAGCGGCGATTCCGGCACCGCCGCGCCGTCGAGGAAGATGTCGATGCGGTCGTACGTGGACGCGCCGTTGGTCCAGACCAGGCGTGCGACGCGATCCTGGCCGATCTGGCACTGCGTCAGGGTCACCGGCGGCACGTAGACGATCTCCGCCGAGCACGGCGCGCCGAGCGATGCCTGCCCCGCCAGCACGCCGCGGACCTCGTACGCGTACGCGCCGGGGCCGGCGAGGTTATCGGTGTACGAGCTCGCCGTGCCGGCGAGCGACGTGATCTGCGCGCCGTCGCGCACGATGACCACCGCATCGTACGTCCAGCCGACCGTCCAGCTCAGCGTGATGCGCCAGTTGTTCGTCCCGGCGGTGCACGTCAGGCCGGAGACCGGCGGCAGCGGCGAGACCGCGATGACCTGCGCGGCCGCGGCGCGGTAGGCGCCGATGGAAGGCCTGAGCGCGAAGGTGTGCGTGCCGGGGACGAGCGGCGCGGAATCGTACCGCATGACCCCGCCGTCCAGGGGCGACTCGGGGGCGGCCGCGCCATCGATGAGAAGCTCGATTGCACCGTAGTTGGCGGCGCCGTTGACCCAGGTGACGTGCGCAATGCGCGCCGCGTCGAATGCGCAGGCGAGCGCCGCCACCGGCGGCACGTACGTCACCTCGGTGGCGCAGGACACGCTGTCGGAGTCGAGGTCCGCCACCGTGCCGTAGACCTCGTACGTGTGGAATCCGGGCGCGGGCACCGTGTCGGTGTACGTGCGAGGCGAGCCGGCCAGCGTGACCACGATCGCGCCGTTGCGAACGACCGTCACGCTCGTGTAGGCCCACGCGTTGGTCCAGGCGAGCGCGACGCGCCAGCTCGCGGCATCGGGCGTGCACGTGAGGTTGTACGGCGCCGGGAGGGGCGCTCCCGGCGAGCAGATGCGCGGCTCGGCCGACACGGCGCCGATGAACGGCTGCACCGTGATCGTGTGCTCGCCGGGGCCGAGCGGGGCCGACGTGTAGCTCTGGAACGACCCGGGCAGCGGCGATTCGGGCACGGGCGTGCCGTCGATGCGGAGATGGATGCCCTCGTACGTGGCGACGGCGTTCGTCCAGGCGATCAGCGCGTTGCGCTGGTCGTTGATCGTGCACTGCGTGATGGCGACGGGCGGCACGATGGAGATCGCGATGTCCACGGTCGCGTCCGCGGACGCGAGATCGCCGAGCAGGCCGTGCACCGCGTACGTGTAGGCGCCGAGCGCCGGCGCGGTGTCGAGGTAGCTCACGGCCGTGCCGGGGAGGGTGGTGAGCGGCACGCCGTTGCGTGCGATGACGACGGCGTCGTACGGCCACCCGTTGGTCCACGAGAGATCGACGGCCCAGGAGTCGTTGTCGGTGACCGCCGCGAGGCTTGCAGGCGGCGGCAGCGCCGCGGTGCCCGTGCATTCGCGCGGTACGGCGGAGAACGACCCGGCGAACGGACGCACGCTGAACGTGTAGCGCGCGGGGTCCATCGCCGGCGACGTGTAGGAGGTCGCGGTCGGCGGGAGCGGAGTCCCCGGCGCGGGGCTGCCGTTGAGCAGCACCGCGATGCCGTCATAGGGAGTGGCCCCGTTCGTCCACGAGAGGTGCAGGACGCGGCTGGCATCCACGGTGCAGCCCGCGAGCGTGACCGGCGCCACGTAGGTCACCTCCGTGACGCACGTGACGGTCGCCGAGTTGAGCGTGCCGACCGAGCCGTAGAGCTCGTACGTCGTGGCGCCGAGCTCCTCGATCGTGTCGTTGAACGACGTGGGCGCGCCCGCCAGGGTCGCGCGCGGAATACCGTTCCTGAGCAGCGTCATGCTGCCGTACGTCCAGCCGTTCGTCCAGGTGAGCGTCACGTTCCAGCTCTCGGGCGCCGGCGTGCACGCGAAATTCGTCGGCGGCGGCAGCAACACGTCGTTGGCGCAGGTCGCGGCCGCGGCCTGGTACGTGCCGATGAAGGGCCTGATCGAGTAGGTGTGGCGGCCGGGGTAGAGGGCCGCGGTGACGAAGCTCGTCGTCGAGCCTCCCAGCGTCGCCGCGACTATGCCGTCGATCTGCACGGTGATGCCGTCGTAGTTTGCGGCGCCGTTCGTCCAGGCCAGGTGCGTGCTGCGCGCGGCATCGATCGAGCACTCGGTGATGCTGACGGGCGCGACGTAGGTCGCCTCCGTGCTGCACGAGGCGGCCGTGGACTGCTGGCTGCCGAGCACTCCGTACACCTGATAGGTGTAGGTTCCGGGGGCGGGCAGCGTGTCGGAGTAGGCCGTCGATGTGCCGGGGAGCGTCGCGATGGTTGCGCTGCCGCGGCGGACAACGACCTGCTCGTACGTCCAACCGTTTGTCCACGCGAGCGATACGGTCAGCGTACCGGCGCCGGCGGCGCATGTGAGGCCCGTGGGCGGCGGCAGCAGCGCCTCGGCGCTGCACGTTGCGGCGCTTGCCTGGTACGCGCCGATGAACGGCCTCAGCGCGAACGTGTGGATGCCGGGGTTGAGCGCAACCGAGGTGTAGCTCGTCGCCGTGCCGGCGAGCGGCGAGCCCGCCGCGGCGGCGCCGTCGATCAGGACGGCGATGCCGTCGTAGTTGGCGGCGCCGTTGGTCCACGCCAGGCGCCCGATGCGGCTCGAGTCCACCAGACACTGCGTGATGGCGACCGGCGCGACGTAGGTAGCCTCCGTGGTGCACGCGACGGCGGTCGACTGCTGGGTTGCGAGCGTGCCGTAGACGTCGTAGCGGTAGATGCCGGGTGCGGGCAGGAGGTCGGTGTACGACGATGGCGACCCGGACAGCGTACGGATCACGGCGCCGTTGCGCATGATCACGACGCTCTGGTATGTCCAGTTGTTCGTCCAGAGCAGGGCGACGTTGAGGTTGCTCGTGCCCGCCGTGCACGCCAGCGCCGTGGGCGGCGGGAGCGGCGCCGTCGCCGCGCAGCTCGCGGCGGCGCCGACGTACGTGCCGATGAAAGGCTCAAGCGTGAAGGTGTGCTGTCCGGGGACGAGCGCCGCCGAGACGTAGCTCGTCGTCGTGCCCGGGAGCGGGGACTGCGGCGCCGCGGCGCCGTCGATGAGCAGCGTGATGCCGGTGTACGAGGTCGCGCCGTTCGTCCACGCGAGGCGCGCGATGCGGTCCTGTCCGATCGTGCACTCCGTGATGGCGAGCGGCGCCACGTACTGGAGCTCGGCGCTGCAGAGCGCGGCGGTCGACGTCTGGGTTCCCAGCACGCCGGCGACGCTGTAGGCGTAGACGCCCGGCAGGGCGGGCGTGTTGGTGTAGGCGGTGGCCGTGCCGGCGAGCGTGGCGATGAGGACGCCGTCGCGGCGGACGAGGATGCTCGCGTAGCTCCAGCCGTTCGTCCACGCCAGGACGACGTTGGGGCCGGCGGCGCCCGCCGAGCAGCTCAGGCCGGTGGGCGGCGGGAGCGGCGCCTCGGCGGTGCAGCTCCGCGGGCTTGCCTGGTACGTGCCGATGAACGGCTGGATCTCGAACGTGTGCTGTCCCGGCGCGAGCGCCGCCGATGTGTAGCTCGCGGCGCTGCCCGCCAGGGGAGAGCCCGGCGCCGCGGCGCCGTCGATGCGCAACGCGATGCCGTCGTAGTTGGCGGCGCCGTTCGTCCAGCCGAGGCGCGCGATGCGGTCGGCGCCGATGGCGCACTGGGTGATGGTGACGGGCGCAACGTACGTCGCGTCGGTGCTGCAGGTCGCCGCGGTCGACTGCTGCGTTCCCCGCACGCCGTAGATCTCGTACGCGTGCGTGCCGGGAGCGGACAGCGTGTCGACGTAGCTCGTGCTGGTGCCCGTGAGCGTCGCGATCGTGCTGCCGTCGCGGCGCACGACGACGGAGTCGTAGGCCCAGCCGTTCGTCCATGCCAGGGCCACGGAGAGGTTG
Source organism: Planctomycetota bacterium (assembly GCA_041308205.1). Taxonomy (GTDB): domain Bacteria; phylum Planctomycetota; class UBA8108; order UBA8890; family UBA8898; genus UBA8898. The sequence continues at coordinate 9,446 of JBFZCA010000322.1, forward strand.
TCGCTCCCCGGCGTGCAGGTGAAGCCCGTGGGCGGGGGGAGCGGAGATTCGGCCGTGCAGGTTCTCTCGACGGCCTGGTAGGTTCCGATGTACGGCCGCAGCGAGAAGGTGTACGGGCCGGGATCGAGCGCGCTCGACGTGTAGCTCGTCGCCGTGCCGGCGAGCGGCGATCCGGGCGCCGCGGCGCCGTTGATGAGCACGACGATGCCGTCGTAGTTGGCGGCGCCGTTCGTCCAGGCGAGGTGCGCGATCCGGCTCGTGTCGAACGAACAGCTTGTGATCGTGACGGGCGCCGTGTACGTGGCTTCGGCCGCGCACGAGACCGCCTGCGAGGTCAGGGTGCCGAGCGTGCCGTACACATCGTACGTGTACGTGCCGGGCGACGGTACGGTGTCGGTGTACGACGCCGGCGAGCCCGACAGCGTGCGGATGATCGCGCCGTTGCGCCTGATCACGACGCTCTGGTACGTCCAGCCGTTGGTCCAGACGAGCGCGATGCTGAGGCTGGCGGTGTCCGGCGTGCCCACGAGGTTGGTGGGCGGCGGGAGCGGCGCCTCGGCGGTGCAACTCCGCGAGCTTGCCTGATACGTGCCGATGAACGGTTGCACCGCGAACGTGTGCTGGCCCGGCAGGAGCACGGCCGAGACGTAGGTCGTGGCCGTGCCGGGAAGCGGCGACTCGGGCGCCGCGACGCCGTCGATGAGGAGCGCGATGGACGTGTAATTCGTCGCGCCGTTCGTCCAGGCGAGGCGCGCGACGCGGTCGGCGCCGATGGCGCACTGCGTGATCGTGACGGGCGTGACGTACGTGGCCTCGACGGCGCAGGCGGCGGACGTCGACTGCTGGACGCCGAGCGTGCCGTACACCGCGTAGGTGTAGGCGCCCGGCGCGGGGAGCGTGTCGGTATAAGACGCCGGCGAGCCCGCGAGCGTCTGGAGCAGGGTCCCGTTCCTCAGGATCACCACGGTCTCGTACGTCCACCCGTTCGTCCACGCGAGCGAGACGAAGAGGCTGCTGCTCCCCACCGTGCACGTGAAGCCGGTGGGGGGCGGGAGCGGCGCCGTGGCGCTGCACAGGGCCGCCGTCGCCTTGTAGGCGCCGATGAAGGGCTGCAGGCTGAAGGTGTGGTTGCCGGGAACGAGCCCGGCTATGTCGCAGCTCGTCGCCGTGCCGGCGAGGGGCGACACGGCCGCCGCGGCGCCGTCGACGAGCAGCGTGATGCCGTCGTAGTTGGCCGCGCCGTTCGTCCACGCGAGATGGGCGGCGCGGGTTGCATCGATGGCGCACGTCGTGATCGCCGCCGGCGCGACGTACGTCTGCTCGACCGTGCACGGCGCCAGGGCAGAGGTCTGGTCCGCCAGCACGCCCTGGATCTCGTACAGGTAGACTCCCGGGGCCGCCGGCGTGTCGGTGACCGACGTGGTCGTGCCCGTGACCGTGCGGATCACCGTCCCGTTGCGGCGGATGACGACGCTGTCGTACGTCCAGCCGTTGGTCCAGGCGAGCGTGATGGTCAGGCTGCCCGCGGCGGCCGTGCAGGTGAATGCGGTCGGAGGCGGCAGCGGCGCCGTGGCGCTGCACGCGCTCTCGGTTGCGCTGTACGTGCCGATGTACGGCTGCAGCGTGAACGCGTGCAGGCCGGGGTTGAGCGCGGCCGACACGTAGCTCGTCGCGGTGCCCGGGAGCGGCGACTGGGCGACGGCCGCGCCGTCGATGAACACTCGTATGCCGGTGTAGTTCGCGACGCCGTTCGTCCAGGCGAGGCGCCCGATGCGGTCGGCGCCGATCGTGCACTGCGTGATCGTCACGGGCGCGACGTACGTCGCTTCCGTGGCGCATGCCGTCGTGGTCGACTGCTGGCTCGCCGTCAGGCCGTACACGCCGTACGTGTAGGCCCCGGGCGCCTGGAGCGTATCGGTGTAGGCGGTTGCCGTGCCCGCGAGCGTCGCGATGGTCGCGCCGTTGCGAAGGACGACGACGCTGGTGTACGTCCAGCCGTTCGTCCAGGCGAGCGGCACGGCAAGACTGCTGGCGGACGCCGCGCAGGTGAAGGCCGCGGGCGGCGGCAGCGGCGCCGTCGCCGTGCATGTCGCCGGGACGGCGTTGTACGTGCTGATGTACGGCTGCACGCTGAACGTGTGGTTGCCGGGCGCGAGCGCGACCGAGGTGTAGCTCGTCGCGGTGCCGGGCAGCGGGGACTGGGCGACGGCCGTGCCGTCGATGAGCAGCCGGATGCCGGTGTAGTTCGTCGCGCCGTTGGTCCAGACGAGGCGCCCGATGCGGTCGGCGCCGATCGTGCACTGCGTGATCGTCACCGGCGCCACGTACGTGGCCTCGGCGCCGCACGTCGCGGCGACCGACTCGAGCAGTCCCAGCGTGCCGCGAACCTCGTAGGCGTAGGTGCCGGGCGCGGGCACGGTATCGCCGTAGCTCGTCGCCGAACCGGCGAGCGTCGCGATCACGGCGCCGCCGCGCCGGACGACGACGCTGTCGTACGTCCAGCCGTTGGTCCACGCGAGCGCGACCTGGAGGCTGGTCGGCGATGGCGTGCACGTGAAGCCCGCGGGCGGCGGCAGCGGGGCGGCGACGCTGCACGTCGCCGCGATGGCGTTGTACTCGTCGATGTAGGGCTGAATGCCGATCGCGTGCGTGCCCGGGGCGAGCGCGGCGGAGTTGTAGCTCGTCGCGGTGCCGGGCAGCGGCGACTGCGGGACCGTGATGCCGTCGATGCGCACGATGATGCCGGTGTAGTTCGTCGCGCCGTTGGTCCACGCGACACGGGCGATGCGGTCGGCGCCGGCCGTGCACTGGGTGATCGCGACGGGCGGCACGTACGATGATTCGACGGCACAGGAGGCGACGGTCGACTGCTGGGTCGCCGTCCTGCCGTAGACGCCGTACGTGTACCCGCCGGGCGCCGGCAGCGTGTCGACGTAGCTCGTCGCGGCGCCGCCGAGCGTGGCGACGACCGCGCCGTCGCGCAGAACGACGACGCTCGTGTACGTCCAGCCGTTGGTCCACTCCAGCGCGATCGTGAGCGCGTCGCCCGCGGGCGTGCAGGTGAAACCCGCCGGCGGCGGCAGCGGCGCGGTCGCCGCGCACGTCGCCGGAACGGCGTCGTACGTGTCGATGTACGGCTGCACGCTGAAGGCGTGGCTGCCGGGGTCGAGCGCGACCGACGTGTAGGTCGTTGCCGTGCCGGCAAGCGGCGACCCCGCGGCCGCCGTGCCGTCGATGCGCACGCGTATGCCGGTGTAGTTCGAGGCGCCGTTGGTCCACGCGAGGCGGGCGATGCGATCGGCGCCGATCGTGCACTGCGTGATGGTGACGGGTGCGACGTAGTCGGCATCGGTGCTGCAGATCGCGGCCAGGGACTGGAGCGTCCCGCTCGTCCCGTAGACCCCGTAGGCGTGCGCGCCGGGCTCCGACAGCGTGTCCACGTACGTCGTGCTCGTCCCGGCGAGGGTCTGGAGCGCGACGCCGTCGCGCAGAACGACCACGCTGTCGTACACCCAGCCGTTGGTCCACGCGAGGGTCACCGTGAGGTTGTTCGCCGTGCACGTGAAGGCCGAGGGCGGCGGGAGCGGCGCGGTCGCCGCGCAGGTCGCCGCCGCCGCGTCGTACACGTCCACGTACGGCCGCACCGTGAAGGTGTGGTTGCCGGGTTCGAGCGCTCCTGATGTGTAGGTCGTCGTTGCGCCGGGCAGCGGCGAGCCGGCCGCCGAGGCCCCGTCGATGAGAATCGTGATGCCGTCGTAGTACGTGACGCCGTTGGTCCACGCGAGGTGCGCGATGCGATCGGCGCCGATCGTGCATTCCGTGATGGCGGCGGGCGCCACGAAGGTCGCCTCGGCGTTGCACGTCGCCGTGGTCGAGGCCAACGACTCGAGCGTGCCGTAGATCTCGTACGCGTAGTTCCCCGGGGTTCCCACCGTGTCGCCGTACGCGGTCGGCGAGCCCTGGAGCGTCGCGATCGTGACGCCGTTGCGGCGCACGACGACGCTGTTGTAGGTCCAGCCGTTGGTCCAGGCGAGTGCGACCGCGAGGCTCGTTGTCGACGGCGTGCAGGTGAAGGCCGCCGGCGGCGGCAGCGGCGCCGTGGCGGCGCATGTCCGCGGGCTCGCCGTGTAGGTGCCGATCGAGGGCTGCACCGTGAAGGTGTACGCGCCGGGGGCCAGTACGGCCGACGTGTAGCTCGTGATGGTGCCCGCGAGCGGCGAGCCGGGGGCGGGGACGCCGTTGATGAGCAGCGTGATGCCGGTGTAGTTCGCCGCGCCGTTCGTCCACGCGAGGCGCGCGATGCGATCGGTGCCGATCGTGCACTGGGTGATCGTGACGGGCGCGACGTAGGTCGATTCCGCGTTGCACGCCGCCGTGGTCGAGATCTGCGCCGCGAGCGTGCCGTAGACCTCGTAGGCGTAGACGCCGGGCGCGGGCACGGTGTCGGCGTAGCTCGCCGCCGAGCCCGCGAGCGTCGCGATCGCGGCGCCGTTGCGGCGCACGACGACGCTGTCGTAAGCCCATCCGTTGGTCCACGCGAGCGCGACCGCGAGGCTGGTCGTCGACGGCGTGCACGTGAAGGCCGAGGGCGGCGGCAGCGGCGTCGTGGCCGTGCATGTCCGCGAGGCGGCCAGATAGGTGCCGATCGCGGGCTGCACGGCGAACGTGTGGGTGCCGAGATCGAGCGCGGCCGAGGCGTACGCCGTCGCGGTGCCGGCAAGCGGCGCCTGGGCGACGCCGTCGATGGACACCGTGATGCTGGTGTAGTTCGCGGCGCCGTTGGTCCACGCGAGGCGCGCGATGCGATCGGCGCCGATCGTGCACTGGGTGATGGTGACGGGCGCGACGTAGGTCGACTCGGCGCTGCATGTCGCCGCGGTCGAATTCACCGACGCGACCGTGCCGTAGACCTCGTACGCACAGACGCCGGGCGCCGGCACGGTGTCGCCGTAGCTCGTCGCCGAGCCCGCGAGCGTCGCGATCGTCGTGCCGCCGCGGCGGACGACGACGCTGTCATAGGTCCAGTTGTTGGTCCAGGCAAGCGCGACCGCGAGACTGGTCGTCGACGGCGTACAGGTGAAGGCCGCCGGCGGCGGCACCGGCGCCGTGGCCGTGCACGTTCGCGGGCTTGCCAGGTAGGCGCCGATCGCGGGCTGCACGGCGAACGTGTGGCTGCCGGGGGCAAGCGCGGCCGACGTATAGCTCGTCGCGGTGCCGGCGAGCGGCGCCTGAGCGGCGCCGTCGATGGATATCACGATGCTGGTGTAGTTGGCGGCGCCGTTCGTCCACGCGATGTGCGCGATGCAGTCGGCGCCGATCGTGCACTGGGTGATGGTGACGGGCGCGACGTAGGTCGATTCCGCGCTGCATGTCGCCGCGGTCGAGCTCTGCGCCGCGAGCGTGCCGTAGACTTCGTACGCGTACGTACCGGGCGCGGGCACGGTGTCGCCGTAGCTCGTCGCCGAGCCGGCGAGCGTCGCGATCACGGCGCCGCCGCGGCGGACGACGACGCTGTCGTAGGTCCAGCCGTTGGTCCATGCGAGCGCGACCGCGGGGCTGGTCGTCGACGGCGTGCAGGTGAACGCCGTGGGCGGCGGGAGCAGCGCCGCGGCGCTGCACGACTTCGGGCTTGCCAGGTACGTGCCGATCGCGGGCTGCACGGCGAACGTGTGGCTGCCCGGGGCGAGCGCGGCCGACGTGTGGCTCGTCGCGGTGCCTGCGATCGGCGCCTGTGCGGCGCCATCGATGGCAATCACGATGCTCGTGTAGTTCGTCGCGCCGTTCGTCCACGAGAGGTGCGCGATGCGGTCGGCATCGATCGTGCACTGGGTGATCGTGACGGGTGCGACGTACGTCGACTCCGCGCTGCACAGCGCCGTGGTCGAGATCTGCGACGCGGACGCGCCGTAGACCTCGTACGCGTAGACGCCGGGCACCGGCACGGTGTCGCCGTAGCTCGTCGCCGAGCCGGCGAGCGTGGCGATCGTCGTGCCGCCGCGGCGGACGACCACGCTCTCGTAGGCCCAGCCGTTGGTCCACGCGAGCGCGACGGCGAGGCTGGTCGGCGACGGCGAGCACGTGAAGGCCGCCGGCGGCGGGAGCGGCGATGTGGCGCTGCACGTGCGCGGGATCGCCAGGTACGTGCCGATCGCGGGCTGCACCGAGAAGCTGTACGTGCCGGGGTCGAGCGCGGCCGACGTGTAGCTCGTCACGGTGCCGGCGAGCGGCGAACCGGGGGCGGCGATGCCGTTGATGAGCAGCGCGATGCCGGTGTAATTGGCGGCGCCGTTCGTCCACGCGAGGCGCGCGATGCGGTCGGCGCCGATCGTGCACTGGGTGATCGTCACGGGCGCGACGTAGGTCGACTCTGCGCTGCACGCCGCCGCAGTCGAGTTCTGCCCCGCGAGC
>JBFZCA010000323.1:0-6735 GCA_041308205.1 Planctomycetota bacterium
GCGCGCGCGATGCGCAGGCGACTCGTCGCCGCCGCTCGCGGCCGCGATCATGGCGGCGGCCAGGCGGTCGCAGCGTTCGTTCTCGGGCTGCCCGGAGTGGCCGCGCGTCCAGGCCCAGGACGTCGCGTGCGCAAGGGCGGCGCGCGCGAGCTGTTCCCAAAGCTCGTGATTCGGGATCAGCTCGCCCTTGCGCGCCCAGCCGTCGTGCGACCATTTCGTGATCCAATCGGTCATGCCGTTGAAGAGGTACTGGCTGTCCGTGACGACGGTGACGCGCGAGGGCTGAGTGAGCGTGCGCAGGCCCTCCAGGGCGGCGGTCATCTCCATCCGGTTGTTGGTGGTCCGCCTCGCGCCGCCCGCAAGCTCGAGTTCCACCCCGGGCGCCCACAGAACGGCGGCCCAGCCGCCCGGCCCCGGGTTCGGTTCGCAGCCGCCGTCGGTGTAGATGAGAACGCACGGGGCGGCGGCGTCCAGCTCGGGAATCCGGTGGAGCACCGAATCGCGTGCGTCCATCGTCGGCGCCGCGGCTTCGGCCGCCGGCGCCAGGAGAGGCGCGTCCGCGTCCGCCTCGCGCAGGAGCTTGGCGGCCCGTTTCGGATCGATGAGTGCAACCAGAGCGCGGAACTCGCCGCGGCTGCCCTCGGCCGCTTCCTCGGGAGAGAAGGCGTGCGTTGCGTGCTCCCACTCGCTGGCCGCGCGCTTCCAGCCGCAAGTCAGGCACACGCAGGTCCCATCGATATCGACGACGGCCGAGTGGCAGCCGGGGCGGGGGCAGGGCTTGCGGCCGAGGAGGCCGCCCTGCTCGAGAACGTGCCTGCGAATGCGCGCAAGCTCGCCGGGTGTGACGCGGGGTGCTTTCGCCATGGGGTTTCTCCTGCCGGTCGCGCTATTATGACCGCCGGCGCGCGGTGCCGCCACGGGACGTAATTCCGGGGACAGTCACTAATTTCCCGCGGGGAAATTAGTGACTGTCCCCGGATAGGTCCGCGGGGTGCGACGCCGCGCTCCATGGAGTAAGATTTTACTGTGTTCCGCGGCCGCCGGGCGTGTGATCGAGAGTCCGGCAGACATGGTGCGCGGGAGAGCTTTCCGTGGAGCGACTCATGGCCGAGACCGTCGAATCGTTCGTGGCGAAGCTGCGGGCCGAGGGCGTTGACGCCGGCAGGCAGGCGGCGGAGAAGATCACGGCGGATGCCGAGGCCGCGGCGGCCGAGATTCTGCGCCGCGCCGAGGAGAAGGCCGCCAAGATCGTCGCCGATGCCGAGAAACGCGCCGAGAGCATGCTCGCGCGCGGGAAGACCGACCTGGAGCTCGCCGCGCGCGATGCCGTGCTCGGGCTCAGGCAGGCGCTCAACGCCGTGCTGACGGGAATCCTCATGCGGCCCGTCCGCGCGGAGCTTGCCGATGCCGGGTTCGTGCGGCAGCTCATTCACGACATCGCGATCCAGTACGCGAGGGGGGACTGCGAGTCGAAGGGGACGCTCCAGATCAACGTCCAGCCGGAGATGCGCCAGAAGCTCGCCGACTGGGCGCTCCAGGAAGCGCACGCGGCGGCCGCCGCGCGGAACACGGCCGTGGACCTTCGCGGCACGCTCGCCCAGGCGGGCTTCGAGTTCCGAACGGAGGGCGGCACGGTCGAGGTCACGGAAGAAGCCGTGCTGGAGACGATGCGCGGCCTCGTGGGCGTGTCGCTGCGCGAGATCTTCGACGCGATCCTCGCCGGCGCGAAGCGGTAGGCAGGGGTCATGGGCGGCCGGAACTTCTACTTCCTCGCGTCGCTGCCGGCCCTGGGGGATCTCGGCAGCGTGCCGCCGCTCGGCCTCGCCGAGTTCCTCGCGCAGGTCGAGGATGCGGGCGGCCCGCGCGCCGTCACGGCCATGCTGTTTCTGGGCCACGATCTCCTCCAGCGCGAGGCGCTCCGCGCCGGCGAGATCGGCGACGCGGACCTGGCCGTGCTCACGCCGGCGCAGGCGCGCGATGAGGCGCCGCTGCCCGAGTTCCTCGTGCGGCGCGAGGAGAGCATTCGACGGATTCCGTCAGACGATGTGTGGGAGGCCTACTTCGCCGCCGCGGCCGACACGGCCCGGCAGGAGCGCAGCGCCTTCCTCGCCGAGCATGTCGCCTTCGAGGTCGGGCTTCGCAACGCGCTCGCCGCCGCGCGGGCGCGGGCGCTCGACCTCGAGCCGCGCGAGTACATGGTCGGATCGGTCATGGGCGCGCCGCTCGAGGCGTATGCCGACCTCATCGGCGAATGGGCCGCGGCGCGCGACCCCCTGGCGGGATTGCGCGTCATCGAGGCCGCGCGCTGGGCGTGGCTCGCCGCCCACGACGGCTGGTTCAGCTTCGAGGATGACGAGGCGGCCGCCTACGGCGCCAAGCTGCTCGTCCTGCATCGCTGGCAGCGCGTGGCGAAGGCCGCGCACGCGGGCGAGGCGGCGGCGGACGGCGCGCATGCGCATCGAGGGTGATTCCGTGAATGGAAGAGTCGTGGCCGTATTCGGAAACCTGGTGATCGCCGAAAGCGCCGATCGCGTCGTCCAGAACTCCATCGCCTACGTCGCGCGCGGCGACGGGGCAAGGCTTCTCTGCGAGGTGATCCGGGTCCGCGGCCGCGTGGCCGACCTGCAGGTCTTCGAGGAGACGCGCGGCTTGCGGATCGGCGACCCGGTCGAGTTCCGCGAAGAGATGCTCTCGGCGACCCTCGGCCCCGGCCTGCTCGGGCAGATCTACGACGGCCTCCAGAACCCGCTGCCGCAGCTCGCCGAGAAGGCGGGGTTCTTCCTCGTACCCGGCATGTACCTGCCCGGGCTCGATCCGGCGAGGAAGTGGCGGTGGACGCCCGCGGTCAAGGCCGGGGCGATGATCAGGGCCGGCGACGTGCTCGGCGCCGTGCCCGAGAACATGTTCACGCACAAGATCATGGCGCCCTTCGCGCTCCGGGGCGCGCACACGGTCGAGAAGATCGCCCCCGCCGGCGACTACGGCGTCGAGGACGAGATCGCGGTCCTCGCGAACGATGCCGGCGGGCGCGTTGCGGTGCGCATGGCGCAACGCTGGCCGGTCAAGCGGCCGCTCTGCATCGCCAGGCGGCGGCTCCTGCCCGCCGAGCCGCTCGTCACGCGAATCCGCATCATCGACGCCATGTTCCCGATCGTCCGCGGCGGGACGTACTGCATTCCCGGCCCCTTCGGCGCCGGCAAGACCGTGCTCCAGCAGATCACGTCGCGCCACGCGGAGATCGATGTCGTGATCATCGCGGCCTGCGGCGAGCGCGCGGGCGAGGTCGTCGAGACGATCAGGGAGTTCCCCGAGCTCACGGACCCGCGCACGGGCCGGAGCCTCATGGAGCGCACGATCATCATCTGCAACACATCGGCGATGCCCGTGGCCGCCCGCGAGGCCTCGGTGTACACGGCGGCGACGCTCGGCGAGTACTACCGCCAGATGGGGCTCAACGTGCTGCTCCTGGCCGATTCGACCTCGCGCTGGGCGCAGGCCATGCGCGAGCTCTCGGGGCGCCTCGAGGAGATCCCCGGCGACGAGGCCTTCCCCGCGTACCTCGAGAGCCGCATCGCGGCGTTCTACGAGCGCGCGGGCCAGGTGGAGCTTCCCGACGGCACGATTGCGTCGCTCACGATCGGCGGCACGGTGAGCCCCGCCGGCGGCAACTTCGAGGAGCCGGTGACGCAGGGCACGCTGAAGGTCGTGGGCGCGTTTCACGGGCTCTCGCGCGCGCGCAGCGACGCGCGGCGCTATCCCGCCATCGATCCCCTCGAGTCCTGGAGCAAGTACGCGGGCATCATCGATCCCGAGAAATCCGCGCGCATGCGCGCGTTGCTCAGGGACGGCAACGAGGTGCGCCAGATGATGACCGTCGTCGGCGAGGAGGGGACATCGATCGAGGACTTCACGATCATGCTCAAGGCGGACTTCTTCGACAACGTGTTCCTGCAGCAGGACGCGTTCGACAAGGTCGACGCGGCGACCCCCGCGGAGCGGCAGCGTTTCGTGTTCGAGAAGGTCGCGGCGGTCGTCGACCTCGACTTCGGCTTCGCGTCCAAGGACGAGGCGCGGGAGACCATGGTGTCCGCGACCGACCTCTTTCGCAACCTGAACTACGCCGCCGAGGACGGCGGGGACTACGCGGACATCCTCGGCCGGATCGACGACTTCATCGCCAGGAAAGGCCGCACGCAATGAGGAAGTACTACGACGAGATCACGCGCATCGCCGGCAACGTCGTCACGGTGCGGGCGGACGGCGTGGGCTACGACGAGCTGGCCGCGATCGTGTCCGACCGCGGCACATCGCTCGCCCAGGTGATCCGCCTGGAAGGCGACCACGTGAGCCTGCAGGTCTTCGCGGGCACGCAGGGCGTGTCGACGAGCGACAAGGTGCGGTTCTTCGGCCACCCCATGCAGGTGCCGTTCTCGGACGCGCTGCTGGGCCGCATCTTCGACGGCTCGGGCCGGCCGCGCGACGGGAGGCCCGAGATCGACGCGCGCGCCGTCCCCATCGGCTCTCCGGCCGTGAACCCGATCAAGCGCCGGCGGCCGGACACGATGGTCCCCACGGGCATCCCCATGATCGATGTCTTCAACTCGCTGGTCGAGTCCCAGAAGCTCCCGATCTTCTCGGTGGCCGGCGAGCCCTACAACGAGCTCCTCGCGCGCGTGGGGCTCCAGGCCGACGCGGACATCATCCTCCTGGGCGGCATCGGGCTCAGGCACGACGACTACCTCAAGTTCAGGAAGGCGTTCGAGGACGGCGGCGTCCTCGGCCGGACGATCATGTTCGTTCACACGGCCGCGGATCCCGTGGTCGAGGGGCTGCTCGTGCCCGATCTGTGCCTGGCCGTGGGCGAGCAGTTCGCGCTCCAGGGCCGGCGCGTCCTGACGCTCCTGACCGACATGACGGCGTTCGCCGACGCGCTCAAGGAGATCGCGATCATCATGGAGCAGATCCCGTCGAACCGCGGCTACCCGGGCGACTTGTACACGCAGCTCGCGCGCCGGTACGAGAAGGCGGTCGACTTCGACGGCGCGGGCTCGATGACGCTCCTGGCCTGCACGACGATGCCCGGGGACGACGTGACGCACCCCGTGCCCGACAACACGGGCTACATCACCGAGGGGCAGTTCTACCTGCGCAACGGCAGGATCGAGCCCTTCGGCTCGCTCTCGCGCCTCAAGCAGCAGGTCAACGGGAAGACGCGCGATGACCACCGGGCGATCATGAACGCGTGCATCCAGCTCTACGCGCTCTGCCGGGAGAGCCGCGAGAAGCGCGACATGGGCTTCGAGATGTCGGCGTGGGACGCGCGGCTGCTCCGCTACGGCGAGCGCTTCGAGGCGAAGATCATGGACCTGGCGGTCAACATACCGCTCGCGGAGGCGCTCGACCGGTGCTGGGCGATTCTCGGCGAGTGCTTCGAGCCGGCCGAGGTCGGCATCCGGCGCTCGATCATCGAGGCGCACTGGCCCGCGCCCCTGCAGGCGAGCTGAGGTTCGATGGCGCAGAGGAAGATCAAGTTCACGCGGCCCGAGCTCAAGCGCCGGCGCGACGCGCTGGCGCGGTTCTCGCGCTACCTCCCCATGCTGAAGCTCAAGCAGCAGCAGCTCCAGCTCACGCTCGGCGGCATCGAGCGCGAACGGGCCGCGGCCGCCGAGGCGCTGGCGGAGGCGCGCGCGCGGTTCGACCGCTACCGCGCCGTGCTCGGCGATGTCGCCGGCGCCGGCGTCGAGCGCCTCGCAACGTGCGCCGAGGTGCGGACGGGCAGCCGCAGCATCGCGGGCGTGACGATTCCCGTGTTCGAGGGCGTGCGCTTTCCCGATGCGCGCTACAGCCTCTTCGCGACGCCGCCGTGGGTGGATGCGGCGATCAGGGACATGCGCGCCATCAATGCGAAGAAGGCGGCCGCCGATGTCCTCGACACGCAGCGCCGCCTGCTCAGGCGGGAGCTCGTCAAGATCATCCAGCGCGTCAACCTGTTCGAGAAGATCAAGATTCCGGAGGCCAAGGAGGCGATCAGGGTGATCCGGATTCAGCTCGGCGATGCGCTGACCGCGGCGGTGGGCCGGGCGAAGATCGCCAAGAGCATGTGCGCGGAGGCCGCAACGGCGTCCGAGACCGCAGCGGCCGGGGAAGCGGAGGCGGCGCCGTGATCGAGAAGATGCTGAAGGTCTACTGCGCGTCGCGCGCGCGCGACCGGGAGCGCCTGCTCGATACGCTCGCGGGGCTCGGCGCCGTCCACCTCGTGCCCGTCGACCCCGCGAAAGCCGTGGCCGACGAGCGTACGAACGCGGACATCGATGCGCTGCGCCGCGCGCTCCAGATCGTTTCGAGCGCGGGCGGCGGGAGCGATGCGGAATCGCCGCCCGCGCTCGGCGGCCTCGAGGCGGCGCGCGAGGCGCTCGCGATCGCGCGGCGCGCCGCGGAGCTCAGGGCTCGCATGAGCGCGCTTCACCGGCAGCACGAGGAGCTGGCCCTCTGGGGCGATGTCACGCGCGAGACGCTCGATGCGCTCGAGGCCGCGGGCGTGGCGCCGCGCATCGTCAAGCTTGCCGCGGACGATGTGCGCGCGATCCGGGCCGAATGCGTCCAGGTTGTCGCCGCGCTGCGGGGCGGAAAGGTCCTCGCCGCCGTCGTCGACCGCGCGGGCCGTGCCGAGCTTCCCGAGGGCGCCGAGGAACTGCCGCGTCCCGCGACGGATCGGCCCGCGCTGCGCGCCGAGGC
>JBFZCA010000324.1:0-4870 GCA_041308205.1 Planctomycetota bacterium
GCGTCGCGTGCGAGGACTACGTGTACGACTGGATTTTCCGGCAGGTCAACGCCGAGCGTGCGACGAAGGATGAGCTTCTGGCCGTGAGCCGGGCGTTTCTGCGGGAAGCCCTGCGGGCGTCCGCGCGCGGCGAGATCGAGGGCGCGCGCTCGTACCTGGCCTTCGCGCGCGAGCTGTACGACGAGGCCGCCGCGGCGTTCGGCGGGCCGGCGTTTCCGCGCTTCGATGCCATCGCGGCCCAGGTGCGGCGCGAGCTTGCGCCCGCGCGCGAGGCCCGACCGACGGGGAGGGCCGGATAGATGCGCACGTTCGGCGCGGTCGCATGGCAGAACTTCGCGTGCACGATGCGGGAGCCCGCGCTCCTCATCGCGGTGCTGGCGGCGCTGGGCCTGCTTGCCCTGGCGCCGCTCGGCACGGCCTTCGGCTTTCACGAGCAGGAGGGCCTGGTGCGCGACATCGGGCTCTCGACGATCTTCCTCGGCGCCATCCTCGTCGCCATGCTCGCGGGAACGCGGCGCGAGAGCGAGGCGCTGCGCGCGCTCGTCATGGTGCGGCCCGTCGGCCCCGGCGCGTACTACCTCGGCAGCTTCGCGGGCGTCGCCCTTGCCGCGGCCGTCGCCGGCGGCACGATCGCGTGCATGGGCGCGGCGCTGCTCAGGCATTCCGGCGTGGTCGCGTTCGATCGCGAAGCCTGGACGTACGCGGCCGGGGCGGTGCTGCTTGCCCTGGTCGCCGGCGCGTGGCGCAACCTCCGCGCGGGGCGCTCGTTCCCGGCGGGCGCCGTGGGGACGCTCTGCGTCCTGAGCGCGGTTGCCGCGTGCGTTGCCCTTCTGCGGGCGCCGGGCGGCGGCCTGCGCGCGGCGTTGAGCGATGCCGATGTCCTGCTCCTGCAGGTCGAGGCGCTGACCCTCTGCGCCGGGCTCGCGGTCCTGTGCGCCGTGTGGGCGGGAAGCATGCTGCTCGGCCGGCCCGGCGGCATGCTCGCGGGCGGCGCCGTGATCGTGCTCGGCCAGACCAAGGAGTACTTCGGCGCCGCGCTGGATGCGCTCCCCGTGCCGCTCGGCCCGCTCGTTCCGAACTTCCAGCTCGTCTGGGGCGGGGATTTCTTCTACGGCGACATCGCGGTCCTGCCCTGGGACTTCGTCGCGCACGGCGCCGGCGCCCTGTGCGCGTGGTCCGCCGCCGCGGTGCTGCTCGGCCTGGCCTGCTTCCCGTGCCGTACGGGGCGGGGGATCCGCGCGCCGGAGCTCGGGGCGCGGTAACGGCGGCGTCCGAATCGTCCCATCGTCCTTCCGTCTTCTCCGGACGCGGGGGGCAGCCGCGCGAATGGAAGACGAAATGGCCACGAAGACACGAAGGCACGAAGAGTCTCGGGTGCAAACCGAGCGCGCGGTGATTCACCGCTGATCCTTGGTGTCTTAGTGGCATCGTCCTTCCTCCCTCCTGGGGCTCCTCGGGCGATGGGGCGATCAGGCACGAAGATGAGAAGGGCCGATCGGCGAGCCGAAGGATTCATGCGGCGTCTGCGTACGCGGCGGACGGCGCATGCCGCCGGACTGCGGCCGCACCGGCGTTCCCGGCGATAGCAACTTCTCGGGAAATGTGCTACGCTCGCCGCGGCGGGCGGCGCGGGCCGCCTCGCGATGGAGGCCTGCCATGGTCGTGCTGGTATACGCGGCGCTGTGCGCGCACATGCAGATCCTGATCCCCGAGCAGCCCTCCGTGCGGAAGGGCCAGGCGACGCGGATCGAGTACTTCGTGGGCCATCCGTTCGAGCACGAGATTCAGGACGCGCCCAGGCCGGAGGCGTTTGTCGCGGTGTCGCCGGCGGGTGCAGTCGAGGATCTCCTGCCGGGCCTGACGAAGGATGGCAGGAAGTACGCGTGCACGTTCACGCCGAAGGAGCGCGGCGACTACTACCTCGTCGCCAGGGCGCCGGTGCGCGAGGAAGAGGGCGTGCGATGCCACGAGAGCGTGAAGCTCGTGCTCCACGTCCAGAGCCAGACCGGGTGGGAGACGCCGCGCGGCGGCGGCCTCGACATCGTGCCGCTCACCAGGCCCTACGGGCTGGCCGCCGGGGGAGTGTTCCGCGGGAAGGTCGTGTGGAACGGCGCGCCGGTTGCGGGCGCGCGCATCGAGGTCGAACGCTACAACCCCGCGCCGCCGGCGGCGCTTCCTCCCGATGAGTTCGTCACGGCCGTGGTGAAGACCGACGAGCAGGGGATCTTCGTGGCGCACTGCGCGACCGCGGGGTGGTGGGCGCTCGCGGTGCACGGCGATGCGCCGCCGGCCCCCGGTGAAGCGCCCGCGCGGCACACGCTGTGCTTCTGGATTCACGCCGGCATGACGGGGGGGGAGAAGTAAGTGCACATCGGCGAAGGAGTCCTCTCGCCGCCGATCATGGCCTGCGGGTGGGTCGCCGCGGGCGCGGCGACCGCGGCCTGCCTGCGAAGCCTGAACGAGGAGCGCATCCCGCGCACGGCGGTTCTCACCGCGTGTTTCTTCGTGGGAGGGCTGATCCACCTTCGCATCGGCCCGGCCTCGGTGCATTTCGTCTTGAACGGCCTGTGCGGCGTCATTCTGGGCCCGGCCGCGTTCCCGGCGATCCTGGTGGGGTTGCTGCTGCAATGTCTGCTGCTTGCGAGCGGCGGCCTTTCGGCGCTCGGCGTCAATGCCTGCATCATGGGCCTTCCGGCGCTCGGCGCCTGGGCGGGAATGCGGTTGTGGCGCGCGACCGCGTGGGGACGAACGCGCGGCGGCATGCTGCTCGGCGCCTTCGCCGCGGGCTCCGGCGCGGTGGCCGCGGGCTCGCTGCTCCTCGCCGGGGCCCTGCTCACCACCGGCGATGAGCTTGCCGCGATCGCGCCGTACATCCTCGTCCCTCACGCGGTGATCGCCGTGATCGAGGGGCTCATGACCGCGGCCGTCGTGAGCTTCCTTCTGCGGGTCAGGCCGGCGCTGCTCGAGGGAGGCGCGCATGTGTGACCGTGCGGCCTGCCTGTTGCTGCTGCTTGCGGCCGCGCCGGCATACGGCCATCGCCTGAGCGTGGACTTCGTGCGCGAGGGCGACGCGATCACGATCGAGGTTTTCCACCCCGAGGACGGCAGCCCGGCGGTCCGCGCGCGCGTGCAGGTCTTCGCCGGCGGCCGCGTCGTGGCATCCGGCGAGACGGACGAGCGGGGCGCCTTCCGGTTCCGCCCGGTCGAGCCGGGCCCGTTCGAAGTCGAGGCGCTGATCGGCGGGCATCGCGCGACCTGCGCCATCGAGGCGACGCCGGACGCGGCGGAGCGCGGGTCCGGCGGGGCGGACGCCGCTGGAACGCGCATCCGGCGCGAGCCGTTCCCGATCGTTGCGACGGTCGCGGGCCTCGGCGCGATCTTCGGCCTGTTCGGCTTCCTGCTCGCGCTGCGCGCGGCGCGGTCCGCGAGGCGCATCGAGGCGCGAGTGGCGAGGCTCGAGGAGGGACGGCCCCGTGCATCGTGAGATCGACCGGCACTGGGACAAGACAAGCCCGCTGCACCGCATGGACGGCCGCGTGCGGATTCCCGCCGTGGGCGTGTGGGCCGTTGCCCTCTGCGTGCTCGGCTCCCCGTGGATGCTGGCCGCGGGGCTCGTGCTCGCGGCCGGCATGGCGCGCATGGCGTGCATTCCGGCGCGGGAGATCGCCGGCCGCGCCGGCGGCGCGGCGGTGCTGCTGAGTCCGCTCCTGCTCGTCTTCCCCCTCGTGGCCGAGCCGGGGGAGCGCGCCGAGGCGCTGCTCCGGGCGGCGAGCATGCTGCTGCGCGGCTGCGCGCTCGTGCTTCTCACGTTCCCGGTCTTCAACACGGCGCGCTTCCACGAGACGATGGGCTCGTGTCGTGCGCTCGGCGTGCCCGCGAAGCTCGTGTCGATCGTCCTGCTCGCGTACCGCGCCGTGTTCGTCTTCTTCGAGGATCTGCGCCGCATGCAGGTCGCGGCCGTCGCGCGGGCGTGGCGGCACGGCGGCGGCCCGCGGACGCTCGCGTTGTGCGCGGGACACATGGGAAGCCTGCTCGTCAGGAGCATCGACAGGACCGAGACCCTGTGGCACGCGATGCGCCTTCGGGGCTACACGGGGGAGTTTCCGGAGGCGCGCAGGATCCCCCTCGGCGCCGGGCAATGGCTGGGGGGGGCGGCCCTGGCCGCCGCGCCGATGGCGCTCGTGCTCGCGGAGCGGTTGGCGACATGAGCGTGCTTGTCCTGGAGAACATCGTATTCGGGTGGGATGGCCATCACCGGGTGCTCTCGGACCTGAGCTTCGCGCTCGACGCGGGTCAGACCGTGGGCCTCATCGGCCCGAACGGCGCCGGCAAGACGACGCTGTTCCTGCTCTGCGCGGGCATCGTGAAGCCGTCGGCCGGCAGGATCGAGCTGCTCGGCGCCGCGCCGGGCGATCCGTCGCTGCGAGGCAAGGTGGGACTCGTCTTTCAGAACGCCGACGAGCAGCTCTTCTGCACCACGGTTGCCGAGGATGTTGCGTTCGGGCCGCGGAACCTGGGGCTTTCCGCGGATGAGGTCCGGGCGCGCGTCGCGGAGGCGCTGGCGCTCGTCCGCCTGGCGGGCGTCGAGTCGCGCGCGCCGCACCATATGTCGGGCGGCGAGGAGCGCAAGGCGGCGCTCGCCGCCGCGCTCGCGATGCATCCCGAGCTGCTGCTCCTCGATGAGCCGACGAGCGATCTCGACTCGCGCAGCCGCCGCGAGCTTCTGGACGTCGTCCGGCGTCTGCCCGGCGGCAAGGTCATCGCGTCGCACGACTTCGAGTTCCTGTACGAGCTGTGCGACCGCGTGGCGGTGCTGTCCGATGGACGCATCCGCGGCGAGGGGACGCCGGCGGCGATCTTCGGCAACGAG
>JBFZCA010000325.1:0-14374 GCA_041308205.1 Planctomycetota bacterium
CGGCGCGCACGTGCGGGGTGACGCTCGACGGGGCGCCCGCCGACTACAACCCCGTGCGCGGCGCGTGGCAGGGCACGGTCGCCCTTGCGCCCGGCCGGAACGCGGTGCGCGTGCGCGCGCTCGACGCGGAGGGCGGGCTCGTCGAGGAGCGCGCGATCATGGTGACGCGCGTCGGCGGCATGACGCCGCTCGGCGGCGAGTGCGCCGGCGACACCGTGCTCGCTCGCGCGCAGAGCCCGTACATCCTCGATCGCACGCTGGCCGTGCCTGCCGGCGTGCGGCTTGGGATCGAGGCGGGGACGATGCTCGTCGCCGCGGGAGGCGCGTACATCGAATGCGCGGGCGTGTTCGAGGCGCTCGGGGCCGCGGACTCCCCGATCATCTTTGTCTCGGCGCTGCGCGACGATCCGTGGTGCGGCATCGTTCTGCGCGATACGGGCACCGGCGCGGATGCGCCCGTCCACGTGCTCAGGCACTGCGTGTTCCGGACGGGGACCGCCGGCGCAGGAGCTTATGGCTTGATCGCGCCTGTGAACGCCCGCCTTCTCGTCGACCGGTGCCGCTTCGAGGGCATCGATGCGAACGCGATCGATGGCCTCGAATGCGCGCTGGAAGTTCGCGATTCGGTCTTCGACATCGTGTACGAGGGCGTCCACTGCGTTCGCTCCGAGGCGAGGATCCTCGCGAGCACGTTTCGGCACATGCGCGGCGACTGCGACGCGATCGATTTCGACGAGGAAGGGCCGGGGCCGTGCCGCGTCGAGGGCTGCCTGATCGACGGCACGATGGACGACGGCATCGATCTCCTGGGGACGACCTGCACGATCATCGGCAACACGATCCTGCGCTGCCAGGACCGGGCCATCGCCTGCGAGGCCGAGGGCGTGTGGGGGCACACGTCGATCGAGGGCAACGTGATAGCCCGGAACGGCACCGGCATCGCCGTCCGGAGCGGCGCGCGCATCGAGGAGGGCGGCCACAACACGATCGCCGGGAACCAGGAAGGCATCGCCTGCTACGCCAAGGCCGGGGCCGCGGAGGGCGGGCACGCGGCGTTCCACAGCAGCATCGTGTGGCACAACGAGCGCAACGTGCAGGTCGATGCCCTGTCGTCGGTCGCGTTCACCCATTCCGACATCGGCGGCGGGACGGTGTGGCCGGGGACGGGCAACATCAACGCCGATCCGATGTTCTTCGCCGAGGCCGCCGCGGCCTTCTTCCTGCTGCCCGAGAGCCCGTGCCTGGGCGCGGGGCTGGACGGGAGCGCGATGGGCGCGCTCGGCGAGATCCCGGAGCCGTGGTTCGTCCGCGGCGATGCGAACGCCGACGGCAAAGTCGATGTCACGGATGCGACATTCGTGCTGAGCTTCCTTTTCGCATGCGGGCCGGTGCCCGCGTGCGAGGATGCGGCTGATGCCAACGATAGCGGGAGAGTCGACATCGCGGATGCGGTCGCGCTGCTCGTGCATTGCTTCGCCGGCGGGGGGCCGTTGCCCGCACCGGCAAGCGCCTGCGGCGCGGATCCGACCGCGGATGCGCTCTCGTGCGAGGTGTACGGGCGCTGTCCATGAAACGAAGGTCTTCGGACACGGTCACGGGAGGTCGGGACATGAGATCTGCATGCAGGGCGTGGATGGTCGGGGCGGCGGCGATCGCCGCGTGCGGACTTGCCGGCGGGGCGACCCTCACGGTCGACCCGAGCGGCGCCGGGGGCGCCTTCACTGCGGTGCAGCCGGCGATCGACGCCGCGGCGCCGGGCGATACAGTGCTCGTCCTTCCGGGAACGTACGCCGTCGGCGCGCCGCTCTCGTTTCTCGGCAAGGCCATCGCGGTCCAGAGCCGGGACGGCGCGGCCGCGACGACGATCCGCATGGCGGACACGCCGGCCGATGCGGCGCGCGCGAGCATCGTCGTCTTCGGGGCCGCCGACGGCGAAGGCGCGGTCCTCGAGGGATTCACGCTGGCGGGGGGGGAAGGATGCGATGCCGCCCTGGATATCTTCGAGGCGGGCCTGCGCGGCCGGTGCGGCGGCGCGGTTCTGGCGACCGGGGGCAAGGCCAAGGTGCGCGGCTGCACGATCGCCGGCAACAGTGCGGACGTCGGGGGCGGCGTGTGCGCCATGGGCGGCGCGGAGCTCGCGCTGACCGACTGCACGCTCACGGCGAACGAAGCCCACGAGGGCGGCGGCCTCGCGGCGCTGCAGGCGGCTCCCGCGCTGTCGGGGTGCACGATCAGCGGCAACCGCTCGCTGATCGCGCCGCGGCAGCACTGGCGCATCGACGGCGACGGCGGCGGCGTCTTCCTGCGCGGGATTGCGGGTCCCGACACCCCGAAGAGCGCGACCTTCGCCGGTTGCACGATCGCCGACAACCGCGCGGATGACAACGGCGGCGGCATCTTCGCCGCGTACAACGTCGGCGTGGCGTTCGCGGACACGACCGTGGCGCGCAACGGCGGCCGGAACGGCGGAGGCGTCTATCTCGTGTCGAGCGGGTTCATGACGGCCGTGCGCTGCACGATCGACGCGAATCACGCCCGCGAATTCGGCGGCGGCATCCACGGCGACTACGGCGGATGCACGCTCGACGCCTGCGCGATCAGCGCGAACACGTGCGGCGACGGCAGCGAGGCGTACGGCGGCGATGGCGGCGGCGTTTACTTCAGCTACATGACGCTCGTCTGCACGAACAGCAGGTTCGTCCGCAACCGCGCGGCGGGCAACGGCGGCGGCATGTGGCTCGGCGACACCTCGCCCGTCCGGTTCACGAACTGCGCCTTTCTCGACAACGCCGCCGGGTACGAGGGCGGTGGGATCGTGCTGCGTTACGATTCCGTCGAATTCGACCACTGCACGATCGCGGGCAACGCGGCGTCGAACCGGGGCGGCGGCCTCTACAGCTTCTGGTGCAACGTGAAGCTCGCAAACAGCATCGTCTGGGGCAACGCGGGCGGGCCGTTCTTTGCCGACGATTCGCAAGCTCAGTTCGCCGCGGAACGCTCCTGCATCGAGTTGCCGGCCCCCTGGCCCGGCACGGGCAACATCAACGCCGACCCGCGTTTCTGCGGCTGGGGCGGCGCCGGCGAGGTCTATGTCGACGGCGCGGCGCCGGCGCCGGGCGACGGCACGGCGGCGCATCCCTTCCCGGCGCTCGCGTCGGCCTTCGAGTTCGACTACGCGCTTGCGGCCGGACTGTCGCCCTGCATTGGCGGCGGGCTGGACGGCACCAACATGGGCGCGGATACGGGCGTGCGCGCGTGCGCAACGCCCCCGGTCGGGGCGCGCACGGTCAACGTCGCCGGGGGCGCGTACTCGATGGCGGGCTGCGTTCTCAGCCACCACGCGAGCCTCGTGGGCGGCGCGGGCGGGTCCGCGACCGTGCTCGATGGGACGGTCGCCGGGCTCAGGACCGGCGCGAAGCTCGAGTCGGCGACCGTGACCGCAGGCGGCGGCGTCCGCATCGGCGCCGGCGAGGCGCCTTCGGTTCTCGGCGCAACCGTGATCGGCAATCGCGCCAGGCACGGCGCCGGCCTCTTCTGCGGCGCGGGTTCGGCGCCGGTCGTGACCGACTGCGTCATCGACGGCAACACCGCGCTGGAGAGCGGGGGCGGGTGCTTCCTCGGCGACCTGTGCTCGGCGCGGATCTCCCGGACGCGCATTCGAGGCAACAGCACGACGGCGCCGTTCCTGTCGCCGTGGGGCGGCGGCGGCGGCGTGTTCTGCGGCATGAACTGCGCGGCGGAGCTCGCGGACAGCCTCATCGTGGAGAACTGGTCGCCGTGCGGCGGCGCCTTCCTGTGCGTCGCCGAGGCGAGCCCCGCGCTCAGGCGCTGCACGGTTTCCGGCAACGGCGTCCTGACGGGGGGCGGCGCGATCCACTGCACGGATGCGGCGCCGATCCTCGACGCCTGCATCGTGTGGGAGAACGTCGGCGCGTCCATCGTCGCCGATGCCGATTCGCGTCCGGCCGCGACCGGATCGTGCATCGAGGGCGGGTTCGCGGGCGAGGGCAACGTCGACGTCGATCCGCGCTTCTGCGGCTATGACGGCCGGCTCGACATCTACGCCAATGCGGCCAATCCGCAACCCGGCGATGGCACCGAGGGGAATCCCTACCGGGAGCTCGCGCCCGCGCTCGCGTTCAGCTACGCGCCGGCCGCGGATTCGCCCTGCCTGGGCATGGGCGTGCCGCTCGATCCGTGTCCGGCCGGTGCTGCGACGCAGCCGCGCATTCACGTTGCGCCGGGGACCTACTCGATCCTCGGGCTGAGCCTCGTTCACGGGGCGAGCCTGGTCGGCGCGGCGCCGGAGACGACGATCGTGCGGGGAACCGTGTTCGGCCTCGCGGCGGGTGCCCTGCTCTCGAACGTCACGGTGACGGGCGGGACGGCCGGCGGCGTCGTCGTGCAGCCGGGCGCCGCGCCCCGGATCGAGAACTGCGTCATCACGGAGAACCTCGGGAGCGGCATCGTGTGCACGGAGGGATCGGCGCCGGTCATCCAGGGCTGCCGCATCAGCCGCAACGACGCGGAAAGCGGCGGGGGGGTCTACGCGGAAGGCGCGAGTCCGAGCATTGCCGACTGCACGATCTCCGAGAACATCGCGGACTGGGGCGGCGCCCTGAGCTGCAAGAGCGGGGGGAAGGCCAGCGTCGTCAGGACCGCGATCACCGCGAACTGGGGCTGGAGCGGAAGCGGCGTGATGAGCGCTGGGGCGTCGATCGACCTCCGGGAGTGCAGGATCATCGGGAACATGAGCCAGTACGACGCCGGCGGGATTCAATGCTACGGGGACCCTGCGCATCCGGGGGCCGCCGTCATCGCCGTCAACTGCATCATCGCCGGCAATGCCGAGCACGGCGTGCTCGCCGGCGACAAGGCGCGGGTCGTGCTCGTCAACACGACGATCGCGCAGAACCGCGCGTACGACCTCTATTGCGGCGGTACCGGCGCGGGGACGCTCAAGAGCTGCGTAGTGTTCGGCCAAGCGGCGTCCCAGGCGCCGTTGAACGCGGCAGGCTGCGTCATCGGGCGCGATCCCTTGTTCGCGGCGAACGGCGTGTTCGACTTCGCGCGCATGCAGTCCGTTCAGATCGGGGGCGTGTCGTTCGCCGTCCCCGACTTCACGGTGTCGGAGCCCGACTACCGGCTGCAGCTCTACTCGCCGGCGCTCAACATCGGGATCAACGAGGGCGCGCCGGCGACGGACATCGACGGCGTCGTGCGCCCCTGCTACGGCACGGTCGACGCGGGCGCGTACGAGCTGTGCGGGCTCGGGCCGAACGAGCCGCCGGCGCTGTCGGTGAGTCCCGATCACGCCGATCTCGAGATCTGCGGGGGGCCCGCGACGCTGGCGTTCGCGGCGACGGCCTCGGATCCCGAGGCCGCGGAGCTCAGGTACGAGTGGACCTCGGAGCCCGCCGCCGCGGTCACGGGAGCCGGGGCGTCGGCCGAGGTCGAGTTCACGGCGGCCGGCGACTACACGGTGACGTGCGTCGTGCGGGACGGGATCCACGCGGCGAGCGTCGCCGTGCCCGTGCGCGTGACGTCGTGCGGCGGGGTCATGCTCCACGTCGGCGACGTCAACAACGACATGCACGTCGACATCGCCGATGCGATCCGGACGCTCGGGTATCTCTTCGCGAACGCGGACGAGCCGCCGTGCCTGGCGAGCGCCGACGCGAACGGCAGCGGTTCGGTCGACATCGCCGACGCGATCACGGTTCTCGGGTATCTCTTCAGCGGCCGGGCGATGCATGGCCCCGAGGGCATCGCGATCCCGCCCGGCGGCGACGGCTGCTTCTCGTACGCGGCGGACGCGGTGACGATCGAGTGCGCGACCCCCTGCACGCCGTGAGTGCGGCGGCAATCGCGCGCGTTGCCAACGGCGTCGTCCTCTGGTAAGCTCAGGGCCATGGAGCTTGACCGCGAAGGCGTGTTGCAGGAGGTTCGTTCGCTCGTCGATCGCTACCGGCAGCGGTGTCTCTGGTTTCTGCGCGAAGACTACTACCCGGCGACGCTCGGCGAGGTCGAGCAGGTGCTGCAGGACATCGAGGCGCACGGCGATCGCGAAGCCTACCAGGAGGCCCGGCGTGTAAGAACATGGCTCTCACGACTCTCCAGCGGGACATCTGCAAGCTGATCGCCGCGCAATCGAGGCGCTCCGGATAACGTCGCGCGCGATCTGGCGCAGGGCATCATGCGGTTCCACGCCGGCGCGATTCGGGGCGCGTGGCCGCGCGTCATGCCGCGATAGCGCCCGGTGCCTTCGGTACCGGCGGCGGACGCTATCGGGGCCGCCGGATTCGGACACGATCCGTATCGACGACGGCCACGCAACCTTGTAGGTCCGCCAGGTCGCCGGGGCTTACGTCGCGGCGGGCGGCCTCGCGCGGCGCGAGTTCAGGTAGATGACCGCGCACAGGCAGAGGAGCGCCAGGGGCGCGAGGAGATTGAGCGTTCGGCCGACGGCGACGGGGTCGGCGCCCCCGCGGAGGAGCGCGGCGGGGACGTCGATGGCGTCGATGACCGGCGCCGTCGCGCTCACCGACTTGAGCCCGCGCAGCACGACGCCGACGATGGCCGCGCCGGCGATGAACCCCGAGGCGATGATCGTGCCCTTGTTCGCGCGGGCCCGGAGCACGGTATCGTCCTTCGCGCCCTTCTTCACCGCCGCCGCGACGAGCGCGCCGATCAGGATCGGGACGTTGAGCTCCATGGGGAGGAACATCCCGAGGCCGAAGGCGAGCGGCGAGACGCCGATGATCTGGAGCATGAGCGCGATCATGGCGCCCGCGCCGTAGGGGAGCCAGGGCACCTCGCCGGTGCCGAGGAAGCTCTTGAGCGCGCCGGCGATCATGTTCGCCTGCGGCGCCTGGAGCGCGCCTTCCTTGGCCGCCGGATCGAACCCGCCTCCTTGCGCCAGGACGAGCACGGTGCCGGCGACGACCGCCGACGCGAGCACGCACGCGATCATGCAGCTCCACTGGATGCGCCGCGGGGTCGCGCCGGTCCAGTAGCCGAGCTTGAACTCCGTGACGAGCGTGCCGGCCACCGACAGCGACGACGCGACGACGCCGCCGATGAGAAGCACCGCGAACTGCCCCGCAGGCCCCTTCTGCAGCCCCGTCGCCACGAGGGCCAGGGCCGTCACGATGATGGTCGTGACGGTCATTCCCGAGACCGGCGTCACCGAGATCGTGGCGATCGCCCAGGCCGAGACCGTGATGAAGAAGAACGAGGCCGCCAGGGCGAGGAGCACCGCGACGGCCGCGAGAAGATCGGCGCCGGGCATGCCCGCGAGCACGTAGAACCGGAAGTACGCGCCGAGCGCGACGGCCGTCAGGATGCCGATGACGGCGAGCGCCGGGTACGCGATGTCGGCGTCCGTCCGGTCGCGCCGTCCCGCCGCCCGCGGGCCGCGGAAGAGCCCGCCGAGCGCCTCGCGCAGCGCGGTCATGATGATGGGGCTCATCTTCAGGATCGAGAGCACCCCGGCCGTGAAGATGCAGCCGATGCCCACGTTCTTGGAGATGGCCTTGAAGATGGCTTCGGCCGAGGTCGACTCGATCGCGGAGCTGATGCGCTGCAGGGCTTCCAGGCCGAGCGGCGCCAGGAGCGGCACGATGACGAGGTACGACAGAATCGAGCCCGCGACGATGATCGCGGCGTAGCGGACGCCCATGATGAATCCCAGGCCGATGAACTCGGCGCCCGTGCCCATCGAGAACACGGCCTTGACGCGGTCGGTGAGGTTGGTCCAGAAATCGCCGGCGAAGGCCGGCATGACGACCGAATGCCGGACGGCCTCGAGCGGCGCCGCCGGATCCGCCGCGGCGGCGGCGTCCTTCCAGGCGACCTCGATCTTCCCCGTCGTGAACACCTCGGACCAGAGCTTCAGGCCGGCCGTCCCCACGGTGTAGAGCGACGAGACGAGGAACGAGTAGATCAGCGTGAGCGCCCCGGCGCCGCCGCCCTGGCCGGTGACCAGGATCTCGTTGGTGGCCGTGCCCTCGGGGAAGGGCAGCTTGCCGTGCATGTCCTTGACGAAGAAGCGCCGGAAGGGGACGAGGAAGATGACCCCAAGGACCGCGCCGAAGAGCGGCACGAGGAAGATGTGGAGGAAAATGGCGCCGTTGCCGAGCGAGAGATGCTCGTTGAGCCCGAGGATGTAGATCGCCGGCATGGTGAAGACGGTGCCGCCCGCGACCATGCCCGAGGTCGTGCTGATGGCGAGAATGTTGATGTTCTCGATGATGGAGCTGCGCCTGAAGCCGAGCCGCAGCAGCAGGCCCGACAGGCCGACGGCGAGAATCGAGATCGGAATCGCGGTCTCGATGCCCTGGCCGACCTTGAGCGCGATGTAGGTGGCCGCCGCGGCCCAGAGGATGTTCATCGCGATGCCGAACGCGATCGACCGGAGCGTCAGCTCGGGCGCCCTGACGTGCGGCGGCACCATGGGGACGTACGTCTCGCCGGGCTTGAGCTCCCGGTACGCGTTCTCGGGCAGTGTCGTTCTGATGTCGTTCTCGGACATTGTTCCTCCGCGGGGGGCCGCGGCCTTCAGCGCCGGCCGCGGCGCGGCTTCTCCCTGCCCCAGAGCCGGGCGAGCTCCAGGAGCACGCGAACGGCGGACTGCATCTGCTCCAGGCAGGCGAACTCGAGCTTGGAGTGGAAGTTGTGCATGCCGGCCGAGAGGTTCGGCGTCGGTAGGCCCATCTCGCTCAGGCGCGAGCCGTCGGTGCCGCCGCGCACCGACTTGAGCTCGGGCGCGAGCCCCGCGGCTTCGATGGCCCGCGCGGCGAGCGCGACCGCGCGCGGCTCCCCGGCGAGGTGCTCGCGCATGTTGCGGTACTGCTTCTTCACGGCCACGTCGATCGCCGCCTCGGGGAACTCGGCCGCGACCGCGCGCGCGATGGTCCTGAGGAGCCGGGCCTGGGCCGGGAGCTCCGCCGTCGCGAAGCTTCGCAAGAGGACCTTGATCTTGACCTCGGGGACGCCGCCCTCGATCACGTAGGGGTGCATGAAGCCGTCACGGCCCGATGTGACCTCGGGCGCCAGGGTCTGCCACGGCATCGACTCCAGGAACCTCCCCGCGATGCGCACGGCGTTGCGCATCTTGCCGGTCGCGAAGCCGGGGTGGATGTTCCGCCCCGTGATCGTGACCGTGGCGAGGTCCGCCGAGAACGTCTCGTTCTCGATGAGCCCCGCGCCCTCGCCGTCGAGCGTGTAGGCGCAGGCGGCATCGATCTTCCGCGGATCGATGCGGTCGCAGCCGCGGCCGACCTCCTCGTCGCAGGTGAAGACGATGCGAATGGGGCCGTGGGCGATCTTCCGGCGGCGCAGGAGCTCGGCCGCAGCGGTCATGATGACGGCGATGCCGGCCTTGTCGTCGGCGCCGAGCAGCGTCGTGCCGTCCGACGTGATGATCGTCTTCCCCGCGAGAGCAGCGAGCCCCGGCGTTTCGCCGACCTTGATGACCTGCGACTTGTCGGCGGGAAGCACGATGTCCTTGCCGTCGTAGGGCGCGTGGACGACGGGGACGACGTTCTTGCCGCTCGACTCGGGCGACGTGTCCATGTGGGCGAGCCAGGCGATCGCCGGCGCGCGCGGGGCGGTCGCGGGAATCGTCGCCATGACGATCCCATCGGCGTTGGCGCGCGCCTCGGCAAGCCCGAGGAGGCGCAGCTCCGCGGCCAGGCGCTCGCCGAGCGCGCGCTGGCCGGGGGAGCTCGGGTACTCTTTCGCGCCCTCGACTGACTGGGTGTCGATCTTGACGTACCGGCGGAATCGATCGAGGAGCGTGTCTCGCGGCATGCGTCTTCTCCCGGGGCGCCGGCGGCGCGCACCGTACCTTTGTAAAGGTTGCGGCCCGTTCGCGCAATGGGGGAGGGCGCGCGCGGCGCGGGCTACCGCCGCGGCGAGACGCCGGCCTCCAGCGCCAGCTCGTGGTACCGGCGCAGGCAGCGGTACTCGATGAGCTGGGCCATGGCGGTGTCCTCGGCGACTATGCCGGCCTCGTGGAAGGCGGCGCAGGGGTTGAGGCCGCCGGCGATGATCATGCCGGCGCGGCCTTCCTGCGGGGTGATGCCCAGCAGCGGCTGATTGGGCGTTCCGAGCAGGAGCAGGCCGTTGAGGCCGACGGCGCGCATGCGCAGGAGCAGCTTCTCGGCCTCGCCGATGGCGACGCCGGGGATCTCGCGATAGCTCGCCGTGATGCGGCCGTTGCCGGTGCGCGCGGCATCGCGCACGCGCGTCAGGCCGCTCTTGATGAAGACCTCGAGGGGGTCGAGCGAGGTGCCCTCGTACGAGATCACGTCGGTGAAGCGGGTCGGCCGGCCGTTGTGGAGCTCGAGCACGCCCGCGAAGCGCGACACGGTGGGAATGCGCTCGTTGAGAAGAACGCCGTTGACCGTGACGCTGCACACGGTGCCGATGCCGATGCGGCCGGGCGGCACCTGGAACGCGCCCGCGCTCTCGCCCGGCCGGAAGAGCGCCGCGTAGTCGCCCATCGCCAGACCGGCATCGAAGACGGGGACCATCTCGGCGACCGCCGCGGAGAAATCGTGCTCGGTGATGAAGGTCATGTTGAGGACCACGAGGCCCGTGGGGTGCGGGAGGACCGGATTGAAGCTCATGCGGTAGGCGAGCTCGTCAATTCTGGCCGACGTGAGGCCGACGCGGTCGATGGCCATCGCATCGCTCAGCTCGCGCAGGCCGCGAGCCGTGATGGCGCGGCCGCCGCTCCGGCCGCGGCGGGCGGGCTGAACGAGCCCCGCATCCTCCATCTCCTTGAGGTACACGCGAATGGCGCGCGGGCTGAGGTCGATGCCGTAGCCTCGGGCGATCTGTGCGATGCGGGCGCTGCTCGCGTTGCCGCCCGCCTCGCGCAGCACCCGGAGGATTGCGATCTTGTGCTTGGCGGTGCTCATAGCAGGACTATACGCCCCGGAATACCTCTTGACAAGGCCACCCTAAAATGGTAATACTGCCCAGATAATCTGTGATCGCGAGGACGGTTTTCCATGATCCAGGTTCAGTTTGTTGCCGAGGTCCTTGATTGAACTCCGATTCAAGTCGCCTGAGAGCAAGAAAATGAACGTGCTCGTTCGTATACATCGGCAAATAGGCATAGTTGATATCATTAAAACGGCGGTTTCTGGTTCTTTATTGTGTCGTTAGTGCCCATTTAGGGTTTCGCTGCCGTGTGCGGCCGCCCGATTGTGGCGCGGCGCCGGGAACGCGGGCCCTGTGGATGACGAGAGGACTCAAACCATGTCGGCGTACGTGAAGGAAGTACTGGAGATGGTGGCCAGGCGGGATCCGGCCCAGCCCGAGTTTCAGCAGGCGGTCAGAGAGGTGCTCGAGTCGCTCGAACCGGTCGTCGAGCGGCACTCGAAGTACCGCGAGAACGGGATTCTGGAGCGCGTCGTCGAGCCCGAGCGCCTGTTCATCTTCCGCGTGCCGTGGACCGACGACAAGGGACAGGTCAGGGTCAACCGCGGCTTCAGGGTGCAGTTCAGCAGCGTGCTGGGCCCCTACAAGGGCGGCCTGCGGTTCCACCCGAGCGTCAACCTGAGCATCCTCAAGTTCCTGGGCTTCGAGCAGGTCTTCAAGAACTCCCTGACGACGCTTCCCATGGGCGGCGGCAAGGGCGGCTCGGACTTCGACCCCAAGGGCAAGTCGGATGCGGAAGTGATGCGCTTCACCCAGTCGTTCATGACGGAACTCTGGCGGCACATCGGCGCGGACACCGACGTGCCGGCCGGCGACATCGGCGTCGGCGGCCGCGAGATCGGCTACATGTTCGGGCAGTACAAGCGCCTCGCGAACGAGTTCACGGGGGTCTTCACGGGCAAGGGCCTGGCGTGGGGCGGCTCGCTGATCCGTCCGGAAGCCACGGGCTACGGCTGCGTGTACTTCGCCCAGAACATGCTCGCCACCAAGGGCGACTCGATCGAGGGCAAGACCTGCGTCGTGTCGGGTTCGGGCAACGTGGCCCAGTACACGGTCGAGAAGATCAACCAGCTCGGCGGCAAGGTCGTGACGCTGTCGGACTCCAACGGCTCGATCTACGACAAGGACGGCATCGACGCCGAGAAGCTCGCGTGGGTCATGGAGCTCAAGAACGTCCGGCGCGGCCGCATCAAGGACTACCTCAAGAAGTTCAAGGACGCGAAGTACCTCGAGGGCGAGACGCCCTGGACCGTCAAGTGCGACTGCGCGTTCCCGTCGGCGACGCAGAACGAGATCGGCGGCAAGGATGCGAAGGCGCTGGTCAAGAACGGCTGCAAGCTCGTGGCCGAGGGCGCCAACATGCCGACCGATTCGGAGGGCGTCGAGGTCTTCCAGAAGAGCGGCATTCTCTACGGGCCCGGCAAGGCCGCCAACGCGGGCGGCGTCGCCACCTCGGGCCTGGAGATGAGTCAGAACTCGATGCGCATGTCGTGGACGCGCGCGGAGGTCGACAGCCGCTTGCACGGCATCATGAAGGCGATCCACGACAACTCGTACGCGGCATCGGTCGAGTACGGCCAGCCCGGCAACTACGTCATGGGCGCCAACATCGCCGGCTTCGTCAAGGTCGCCGATGCGATGCTCGACCAGGGGCTCGTGTAAGGCGAGCGCCGCGGTCGAAGAATACACCGGAATCCGCGCGGGGCGGCCGTCGAGCCGCCCCGTGCCGTTGTTCGGGCGTCACCGCTTCACGGCGACCTGGCGGCGCTCGGCGAATCCGCCATCGTGAGGCGCCGGAAGCCGGCGAACCTGTGGAAGGTCAGGAAGTTGGCGTCGTGGTTGTTGCGGGCCCCTCCCCGGCCGTCGTCGTACGCGGTGCGGACGGCGGCGATGATGTCCTCGCCGTCGAAGCGCCAGTCGGGGTACTGGAAGCCGTGCTTCTTGACGTCCGGGTGGTAGAGGAGAATGCACCTGACGGACCAGGTCCTGAGGTCGGGCGACGCCGTGAGGGCGAGCGTGTTGCGAATCCCGCCGGTGTTCTGCGCCCGGTGGCGCTCGTGGACAATGCTCGCCAGGGCGAAGTAGAGCTTGGTCTGCGGATCGAAGCGGATCGCGAACTTCTTGGCCCCGCCCGGGAAGGCCGTGAAGCCGCCGGCCGGATCGAAGGCGAGCGACTTTCCGTCCGCGGCGACGCGCACCAGGGCCGCCTTTTCGTCGGGCGAGCGCGTCTGGACGCGGAGGATGTTCAGGAGCGCGCCGTCGGGCGCGACGACCGCGTTGCCTTCGAGCCACGCGGCGAAGTCTCCGCCGTTCCAGCTCGCATTGCTGGGGAGGAACTCGCTCGCCGTCCACTGCGAGGCGTCGAGGAGATCGGCATCGACGGGCGCCGAGAGCATGCCGGCGCGGTAGTTGACGCCCCAGCCGATGGGCGGGTCGCGCCGTTCCATGGCGCGCCAGAGCCGGCCCTTGTGCTCGATGATCGGCACCGGAGCGCAGTGGTACTCCCCGTTGCCGCGAAGGAGCCCCGTCGCCGCGTCCGCGGGCGTCGTCCATGTCGCGCCGCCGTCGCGCGAGCGGCGGATGATGGCGTTGCCGTGGTGCTTGTCGGTGCCGAGGAGGAAGAGGTCGCCGCGGTGGACGAAGAGCGTCGACCAGAACTGCCCCTGGATCGTCGCGATCTTGCGCCACGTGGCGCCGCGGTCCTGCGACCGGAACACGTGCGACACCGCGGCCGTGTGCTCGACGCTCTTCGGCCCGAACTCATCGTGCGACGCCGCGTAGTCGCCGCTCGGGAGCACGGCCAGGCTCGGCGACCCGATGAAGATGCCGGAGGCGGCGGGGCTGTGATCGATGACGACGCCGGGGACATCGGGAAACGGCGTCTCGCCCGCCCGCAAGCTCAGACACAGCGCGACGGCGATCGGCGCAAAGAAACTCCGCATACCACCTCCTTGATTCGGCGACTGTCCCCGGATAACCTACGGCTTGGGCTTGATGAAGATCACATCCGCGTGTTTGACCCAGCCCGTTCTCAGGTCGACCCGGAACCAGCCCTCCGAGTTCTTCTCGTGAAAGCGGGTGGGGGACCGCTTCCCGAACTCCTTGAGATCGTACTGGGCCCACGTCTTTCCCATGTCGGTCGAGACGATGAAGCCGGTGCCGAGCGGCGAGGCGGGGGCGCAGTGCGACGCGATGATCACGCCGTCCTGGATGATCATGTTCCCGGATTCGACCTCGGGATTGAAGAGCAGCGTGTGCTTCTCGAGCGTGGTCAGGTCCGCGGGATCGCAGCGGAAGACGCCGCGGTCGTAGGGCAGGGCGCCGTTCGAATCGCTGATCCAGTAGACCTTCCCGTCGACGAAGTTGATGCCGCCGCACTTGTACCTCGAGTTGGAGACGTCCGAGATGATGACCTTCCAGC
>JBFZCA010000326.1:0-23365 GCA_041308205.1 Planctomycetota bacterium
CGCAGTTGTCCTTGACATCCCCGAGC
Source organism: Planctomycetota bacterium (assembly GCA_041308205.1). GTDB lineage: Bacteria > Planctomycetota > UBA8108 > UBA8890 > UBA8898 > UBA8898. The sequence continues at coordinate 27 of JBFZCA010000326.1, forward strand.
GCCTTGACGATCAGCGGGTTGCCGGTCACGAATCCCAGGCGCCAGCCGATCATGTGGAAGCCCTTGGACATCGAGTGGATCTCGATGCCGACGTCCATCGCCCCGGGGGTCGCAAGAAAACTCTCGCGCGCCGCGTAACTCAGGAGCACGTGCGCGGCGTCGTTGACGAGCGCGATCCCCTCCGTGCGCGCGAACGCCACGGCCTTCTTCCAGAACGACGGCGGCGCCACCCTCCCGGTCGGGCTGTTCGGGTAGTTCAGGACCATGAGCTTGGCGCGCGCGCGAACGTCGGCGGGAATCCGGTCCAGGTCCGGAAGGAAGCCGTTCTCCGGCAGGAGCGGCAGGGCGTGCACCTCGCCGCCCAGGTAGCGCGTGTGCGTGCCCGCGACCGGGTACCCCGGCACGGTCATGATGGTCACGTCGCCCGGATCGATGAACACCGAGGGCAGCATGGCCAGGGCGCTCTTCGAGCCGATCGTGTGCAGCACCTGCGTCGCGGGATCGACCGCCACCCCGAACACCTCCCGCATGAAGCGCGCCGCGGCCTCCTTGAACTCGGGAATGCCGTTGTCGGCGTAGCCGCGGTTGGCGGCATCGTCGATCTCGCGCTTCATGGCCTCGCGCACGACCGGATCGGCCATCTCGTCGTTCTCGCCGATGCCGAAGTCCAGGAGCCGCAGATCCGGCCGCGCCGCGATCGCCTCGCGCTTCGCGCGCTTGATGCGCTCGAACTTGTAGATCTTCGTATCCTTGCCGTAGCGGCTCCCGCCGATGCGCGCGGCGAGCAGGTCGCGAACGTGCGTGTCTTCCGTCATGGCATTCTCCGTGTGGGCCGGCGGCAGTCGCGGCTCACGCGCGCGCGGCGGCGAAGTGCTGGAACGTCAGCGCCAGGCCATCCTTCAGGGCCACCGTGGGCCGCCACCCCAGAACGCGGGCGGCCTTCGCGGGATCGATGCTGTTGGCGCGCAGATCGCCCGGACGCGGGCCGCATTCCTCGACGGGCACGGTCCGGCCCGCCGTCGCCAGGAGCGCGTCGAGCAGCGCCCTGGTGCGCGTCAGCGTGCGCGTGCCGATGTTGAACGCCTCCCCGTCGCCCTTCGAGAGCGCCGCCACGTTGGCGGCCGCCACGTCGCCCACGTACACGTAGTCGCGCTCGCAGCCGCCGTCGCCGGGCGCGCAGGCCCCGTAGACCTTGACGGGCGCGCCCGCGAGGATGCGCGAGGCGAAGATCGCGACGACCCCGGCCTCGCCGTGAGGGTTCTGCCGCGGGCCGTACACGTTCGAGTACCTGAGCACCGTCCACCTGAGCCCGTGCTCGCTCCCGTAGAAGCGCGTGTAGAGCTCGCCGGCGGTCTTCGCGATGCCGTAGGGGTTCGCGGGCGCGAAGGAATCCTCTTCCACGCACGGGAGCCTTGTCGGGTTCCCGTAGACCGTCCCGCCCGAGGATATGAAGATGCACTTCTCCACCTCCGAGCGCGCGCAGGCCTCGAGCACGCTCAAGAGGCCGTGCACGTTGACCTCGGCATCGAACCACGGATCCTGCACGGATGCCGGGACGCTGATCTGCGCGGCGTGGTGGTTGACGTGCGTGAAGCGTTCGGCCCGGAAGATCTCGGCGATGCGCGGCCGGTCGCGGATGTCGGCTTCGATGAGCCGTACGCCGCGCGGCACGTTCTCGCGCGCGCCCGACGACAGGTCGTCGATCACGACGACCTCGGCGCCGAGCGCCCGATAGGCATCGGCGACGTGGCTCCCGATGAACCCCGCGCCGCCCGTGATGCAGATCTTCATCGCCTGTGCTCCTTGTGCCGATCGAACAGACGGAGACTCGAATTCATCACTCTATCATTCGGCGCGCGCCGCGCAAGCCCAGGCGCGGCCGAGCGGAACGCCCAGCGCGGCGCCCAGCACGACCGCCATCATGGCATACCGATCGACCGGCACATCGCAATGCGCGGACAAGACCGCGATCCCCGACGCCGGCACGATGCATGCGATCGCGACGGCGGCGGCGGCGCCGGGGAGACCCGGGGGCGCGGACATCGCCGCGAAGAATGCGACCATGAGGAACATCGCGGCGTACAGCGTGAACGGCTCGAGCACGGCGGGCGATGCCAGAAGCAGCCCTGCCGGCGTGGCCCACCACCTGAACACGACGCGCTCGGGCCGCGTGCGGCCGTTGAAGCCGGCGGCGAAGCCCGTCCCGTCGCAGATGAAGCGCCATTCCTGCTCGGCGTCCTCCGGCGCGGGCGCGACGGCCAGGAGGGATGGCTTGTTCCACTCGAGGCCCGAGATGCCGGTTCGGGCGAAGAACGCGATGTCGCGCCCGCGCTGGTGGATCCGGCATGCGCAGTGCCACGTGTTCTCGCCCGCGGACAGGATCGCGCCGTGCTGCGCGTAATCCATGCGTTCGGGCAGCACCCACACGCACACGGAGAAGGGCCCGCCCCCGCCTGCCGCCGCCACGAACGCCTCCGCCTGCGCGGGCGCAAGCGCAACGCGCGACTCGCGAAGCGCCAGCCCCGCGTCGCTCCACGTCACATCGTCGGGCAGTGACGCGATGACGCCCTCCCGCGGGCCGCCCCGAAAGTTGATGTCGAACCCAGGCGCTCCATCGCCGCCTCCTCCCGGGCTGATGGCGCGATTCCAGGCCGCAATGCGCGTGATGACGCCGCGCCAGGAGAATATGTCGCCCGGCGCGCTGCCGAGAAAGACGGGAAGGGGCCGCTCCCACGCCTGCCCCCCGGCGGGGGCGACCTTGAGAAACAGGGCGCCGAGAGCGAGCCCGAGGCTCGCGGCGGCGCCGCAGGCTCCGAGCGCAGGCGGAACGCGGCGCAGGGCCGCACGCAGCGCGCGCTCGCCGAGACCGCCGATGCGCGCGAAGGCCAGCGCTCCCGCGCACGCCCCCGCCGTGTTCATGGCAAGGTCGAATACCGACGCGCAGCGGCCGGGGGAGAAGAGCTGCAGAGACTCCGCGCCCAGGCTCAGCAGGAAACTCTCCGCCGCGATCCGCCGGGGCGCCGCGCCCGCGGCGCGGCGGAAGAAGCCCAACGGCGCGAAGAGAAGCACGTTCTGGAGCACGTCGGCCACGAGCGACAAGGACAGCGCCGATTCGGCAAACCACAGCGATGCGATGCTCCGCGCGTTGGCGGCCAGGAGCCCGGGATCGAGGGAAAAACGAAACGGCATGAGAAGCACGAGGGCCAGAAAGACCGTGTAGGCCAGCGTGAGCCGTCGTATGAAGGGCGCGAGCGAAGGCGCAGGCGGCGTCATAAGGGGCATCCTTCCCGCACGTTTCCCGCGGAGCCGGGTTCCGCGGAGGCGGTCATCCTACCCGCCGGGCGCCCCGCGTTCCAGTCGCGGCGGGCGGACATCCGCGCCCCGAGCCATCATTTGCCAAAACGCCGCACAACCGCTATCATCAGGGCTTCTTTTTTTGAAGGCTCCGGTCACACACGCCTCCGGGCGGCAGAGAAAGGACTCGATCCATGGCCATAGATGCGAGAATCGTCAAGGAACTTCGCGAGCTCACCGGGCTGCCCATGATGGTCTGCAAGAAAGCCCTCGAGGATGCGGGCGGCAGCGTCGAGGCCGCGCGCGAGATCCTGCGCAAGCAGGGCCAGAAAGTCGCCGAGGCGAAGATCGACCGCACGACGAAGGAAGGCCGGATCGCCGGCTTCGTCGCCCCCTCCGGCACGTGCGGCGTCATGGTGCCGCTGCTGTGCGAAACCGAGCCGGTCGCCAGGTGCGAGGATTTCGTCGCGCTGCACGAGGCGATCATCAAGAAGCTCGCGACCATGAAGACGCTCCCCCGCACGAACGACGAGCTGCTCGCGGCCGCGCTGACAACGGGCAAGACGGTGCGCGACACGCTGCTCGAGGTCGTGGCCAAGATCCGGGAGAACATCCAGATCGGCCCCATGGCGATCGTGGAAGGGGACGCGGTGTTTCAGTACATCCACTTCGACCTGCACCACGGAGCCCTCGTGTGCCTGAAGGGCGCCAGCGCCGCCGATGCGGCGATCCAGGATGTCGGCAAGAACCTCTGCATGCACGTCGTCTTCGCCAAGCCCCGCTACCTGGCGCGCCGGGATGTGCCGCCGGATGTCGTGGCCAAGGAGCGCGAGATTCTGCTCGCCGCGGCGCAGGCCGATCCCAAGTTCGCGCAGAAACCCGCGGAGATCCAGCACAAGATCGTCGAGGGGAAGCTCGGGCAGTTCTACGCCGAGCGCTGCTTCCTCGAGCAGCCGTACATCCGCGATGACAAGGTCAAGGTGCAGGCGTTCCTCGCCAAGGACGGCAAGGGCGCGCAGATCTCCTCGTACGCATACGCCGGCGTACGGGTGTAGGCTGTACCCTACAGCCGTACCAGCTCCAGCGCACCCTGGACGGCCATGACATCTCCGGCGATGGCGACCGCGCCGGTCACGCCGGGAAGCTCCACGGCCCATCGAACCGCGGCCGGCATGTCGCCCGCGTCCAGGATGCGGTTCCCGAGCGCCGTGGCGACGGCATCGGCGAGGGCGCCGAACGGGCTCACCACGACGGCCGCATCGGCCCGGCCGAAGCTGAGCGACGGGCCGACCGTTCCGGAGGACGTGCACACGGCGCAGGGGAGCCGGTCGGCGGCAAGGCGTATGCCGAGCCGCATGGAGAGCGGCGATGCGCCGGCATGAATCGCCACGGTCCTCGCCGTTGCCGACACGATGAACAGGTCGCCGCCGTTCTCGACGATGACATCCTGTCCCGAGCGGGCGAGTTCCCGGCAGATCTCCTCGGCGATCGCCCCGGCCACGGCGGCCATGGGGCCCACGCCCGCGACGCTCGCGGCGCGCAGCATGGCCTCGGCCGCGGGCGCGATCGACATTCCACGCGGCACCTCGACCGGCGCGAGGCTCGCGAGAAAGGGGGGAAACCGCATCCCGAGCCGCGCGATGTCCCCGCGAATGCGCGCCGCCAGCGCCGCGGTCGCCTCGATCGGCACGCGCTCCGCCGTGATCCACAGATCGGTCTCCCCCACCACCACGCGCCGCGCCGGCATGTCGGCGCGCACGCGCCGCCGGTACGACGATGGGTCATCGAAAGCGGAATTCCATGGCATGCGTCGGGCAGCCGGTCAGGCAGCGCTCGCACAGGATGCACTTGGTCTCGTCGTACGCGACCCGCATCTCCGGGCGCTGCACGTGCAGTGCGCCCGACGGACAGAACCCTTCGCAGGTCCCGCAGTGCATGCAGTTGTCCTCGTTGCGGCGCACCTCCTGATTCAGGGAGTCGACCGTGACCCCCATGCGTTCCAGGTGCTCCATCGCCGCGCTGATCTGCGAGGATGCCCCCGAAAGCTCCATCACCAGGCGTCCCTCCCGCTCGCTCGAGATCGTGGCGTTCAGGATGTTGAAGGCCACATCGAACTCCCTGACAAGCTCGCAGATGATCGGCTTGTCGACGAGCTCGTTGGGAAAGACGAGCACGAAGCGCTTGCGGATCTGGTTGCGGGGGTCGGTCATGGTTCGGGCTCCGGGAGCGGCTGCATCGGCCGGGCATCCTCGGGCCCCGGCAGCGGCGCGACCGGCTGCGTCAGGAGAAAGGCGCCGGCACGAATCCTCTCCTTGAGCAACTCCGCAATCGCGCGGGCCATGACGAGGCTGGAAATCGGCGACGCGGGAATCGCGCGGCCGTCGACCATCACCTCGCCGCGTTTCAAATCGGCGAACGACACGTGTCCCAGCGCACCCGGCTTGCGCGCGGGGTACGCTTCCGCGTAGTCGATGACGGGCGCCGTGATGTCCGCATCGCTCACGCCGGTCCTGAACGCCAGGTCCTCGTCGAGAATCGGAATCGGCACGGCCACGCCGAGGGCGAGGCTCACGCCGTACCCGAGCATGCTCACGCCGCGCACGTACTCCCGGCGCATGCCCCGCATGTCGCCGATGAGCGCGAGCGTGGCCGCGCCGCCCAGGGGGATGCCGCGCTCGCCGCGCGCCACGGTCGGGTCGTGCTGCGTCCCTTCCCATGCCACGTACCCCACCCCGCCCCCCACGAGAATCCTCGTCCCGATGCCGATCGTGCGGAGCATGGGATCGTTCATCAGCGGCGAGAGCTCGCCCGCCCCGGAGTAGCTCACGTTGCCCAGGCGCGGCTTGAGAATGCCGAGGTAGGTGTACTTCGTCTGCCGCGAGGTGTTCGCGGCGACGTTGTAGTTCTGATAGCAGTTTCTCGGATTGAACAGATACGCCTGGTTGAGCTCCTTGAGCGACACCCAGGTCGCCGCATGCTTCGACGGATAGCAGTCCGTGCCGTACGACGTGGCCTCGAAGCGGACCTTCCTGCCGGCCACCAGCTCCTCGATCACGTGTCCCCCGCCGTACCGGAACTCGCCGGGGAAGGGCTGGTTGCCGGAGTCATCGACACGCAGCTCCGCGGCGCCGAGATAGGCATCGGCGGCGGCAATACCGCCGTACGCCGGTACGTTGTTGAGCAGGACGCGCTGCATCTTGATCCGCGGCCGCCCATGCCCGAAGTTCAGAAACGCGCCCGAGGAGCACATCATGCCGAACGTGCCCGTCGTGACGACATCGACCTCGCGGGCCGCCTGCGGCACGCCCTTGTCGCGCACGAGGCGCGTCATCTCCTCGGCGGTCACGACGACCGCGCCGCCGTGCGTGATCTTGTCGTTGATCTCCGCGATAGTGCGTTGCATGCCTTTCCCGTCCGCGCGTCCCATCAGGTGTGCGATGCCCCGGCGGCGCCGCCGGGGCATCCATCGAGCAGCTCGGCGAGCCTGCCGGCGCGCACCCACGCCTCGAAGGCCGCCAGGTCCGCGCATCGCACGCTGCTCAGGAGCTTGATGACCCAGTTCTCGCCCATGGGCGAGATCGCGATCACGGGAATGCCGAGGCGGTGCGCTTCCCACATCTCGATCGCCGTGCCCATGCTCGCCTCGGGCAGATAGGCCACGAGCGCCCGGCATCGGGTGACGAGCCGCACGTGTCCGAGAAACGTCTCCCGCGCCCGCTCCAGGCCGTAGCCGATCGAGGAAGGATGGCGCTCGACCGGGTCGTAGACCGTCAGGCCGGGGCAGTTCGCCGCAAGCACGTTCCGGATTCTCGTCCGGTAGTCCTGGGCGACGATGCCATCCCCGCGTTCGGATCCCTGGATGACACCGCCGATGAAAACGTCGCTCTCGTACGGCTGCATACGGCCCGCACCTGCCGGGCGCATGGTCTCTCGCTCGCGCACCGGAGCGCCGATCCGCGGATGCCGCCCCCGCCCCCGACGAGGCATGCACCAGGTCAATGCGGCGATCCTCGCGTGCCGGTCTCCGATGCGACGCTCAATCGTACCGTGCACCGCCGCCGCCGGGAAGCCCCGGCGGACGGATCGCCGTCCGGCGTCACGATCGGTAGACGGCGACGCACTCGTCGCTCGCGCCGTGCGATTGCGCCGCGAGGATCTCGTTGCGCTGCGGGCTCGTGAGCAAGCCGAGGTCCACCATGACGTCGCCGATGAAACGGCGGCGCAGGCCGTTCTCGATCTGCGAGCGCTGCACATTGAGGGCCGTCAGAACCTGTTCAGCGGAGGCCAACCCCCACAGCCGTACGATGTCGCCGAAAAAACAGTGCCGTTCCATGGTCGTTTTTCGTCCCCATCCCTCTCGAGCTCTCCCGAGTACTATCGGATGTTCACGCGCGCCGCGCGAGCCCTTATCGCCCCGCAGGAACGGTTCCGCGTTCCCCGCTACGGCGATTCCCCGACGACCGGGGATTCCAGGTGCGCGGGCTTGTCCGCCTCCGCTCTGATCGTTCCGGTCTCGTCGCAGTAGAAATACCTTCCGCGGCCGCTCATCGGCCGCGCATCGAACGTCCAGTTCCGCTCGCCGCCGGACTTGAGCTTGAACACGTATCCGTTGCTCACGCCGCGCGCGGTCTCGACGTCGATCCGGCCGACGTTCTTGAGCTCGGACAGGTTCTGGGCGTAGCGGTTGTTCCGCGCGTGGAATTCCTCCTGGGCGGTTACGATCGCGTTGATCACCGTGAAGACCTTACGCTCGCCGCGACCCTGCCACGCGTGAACGACGGCAGGCAGCGCGACCACGGCGCCGAACGACCCCGCGCCGAGAGCCATGGGCACCGCTCCCCAGTCGGAACGGATCTCGCCGGACATGCCGTCGCGACTCGTCTGGAACACCATCCACATCGGCCCCAGCTTCTGCGGCACGACGCGACCGACCTCGCGCAGGCAGGCCCCCATTTCCGGCGGGATCTCCTCCTGCATCGCCAGCGCGGAGACCACCGCCTGAGAGGCTTCGGCCTGCGTGCCGTCCGGATTCACGTACACCATGCCGCCAAGCTGATCGTGGGCCAGGATCTCTCTGATTTCGCCGCGTCCCGCGAGCGGATTCGTGCGGCCGCGGCGATTGCGCACGAAATCCCGGACCGCATCGATGTCCGGGCTTGCGACGAGGTGCTGCTCGCAGAGCCCGACGTACAGCTCGATCGGCCCCGGCGTCGCGTAGATCGGGTTGCCGTCGACGGATTCTCGCAGCAGCGGACGCCCGGCCCGCTCCTCGATCTTCCGCACGGCATCGCGCAGGATCTCGCGTTGCCGCACCGACAGGACCAGCGCGCCCGGGATCGGCGAGGCGCCGGCGCGCTCGTACACGATGATGTCCGGGCCGAAGGCCTTCAGCAGGGCGCCCGCGTCCGTGCCGATCGCCGCCGACAGATCGCCGGTCTGCGCGTCCAGGGCCGCCCAGGCCTCGGGCCACGCCTTGGCGATGCACGCCCGCGCACGCGCCCAGGCATCGAGAAGATCGATCCCGATGACGGCGAAGAATCCGACATCGGCGGGAACGACCGCCAGCGCCCCGCGCACGTTGGCCTTCTTCACGAACGGCGCCATGAGCCCGCGCCGCGCGTCGGGCCACTCGATGTGCCACACATCGCGGATCTTGCCCGCGGACCGGTACGCGGCGACGCCCGCGGCGCCCATGCCCGCGACGCCGACATCCTCCCACGGCCCCTCTCCCCCGGCCGTGTCGAGAACCGTGCCGAGGACCCTGCCGAGGTGCGCGTACACGAACGCTATCTCGAAACCCGCGCTCTGGACCCGCGCCAGGGTGCGCGTGAAGTCTTGGCTCTGTCGAAGGCAACGCGGAACGGGCGCCAGGGCCCCGAAGAACCTCGTGTCGGTGCTGATGCGGACCTCGCCGGCGCAGGACGCGAAGTACCATGTCCGCGCATCGCCGAGCCCGAAGGCCACGGTGCGCACCGCCACCCCGTCCAGCGTCGTTTCCCCGACAGCAAGCTCCGGCATCTTCTCGCGCAGGGCCGCCGCGAAGTCGGCAAGCGCCCCCACGGCGCGCGCGGCATCATCCCCCGCATTCCAGAGCGCGTACACGTCGGTCCGCAGGCCCCCCTCTGCATCGGCGGCCATCATGACCGCGACCTCGGCCTGCCCGCGCATGAGCCCCTGGGATGCGCGGCGTATCTCATGCCCGAGGATTCCCCACGCCTTGGCGCCGATCAGTCCGCCCAACGCGTTGCTGAAATCCGCATCCTTTGCGACCGCATGGAGCGGCGAATCCGCCAGCAGCGCGGCGAGCGACGCGAGATCAGGCACGGCGGCGAAGAAGACGATGCGGTCGTCGACGAATTCGGCGAGCGTGCGCCCCTGCAGGCATGCGCGCGGAGGCGCCGCGACCGGCGTTCCCGAGGCCGGCTGTCCCGCCGGTCCGAGCGCGCGCGGCGCCTGCGCTGCGGCCTCGGCGGACGGTTGCCTGCCGCATCCGCACCACAGGGCGCACCACAGCGTTGCGCACATCGCATACCCGAAGCCACGATACATTGCGCGCTCCTTGCCGTCGACAATCTCCCCGGGCGTCCCTCTCCGCGCTCCCCCTGCCTTCCTCCCCCCCACGACCTCGCACGGCAAGGCTGCGGGGAGCCGGAGAACTATAGCATGGCCCCCGGCGTCCGCAACCCGCCCGCCGCACGCCTTTCCCGCGCCGCCGCTGCCGAACCGGCCGGTTCGCCGATTCCGCGCCGGCAGTCTATACTTGAAAGGCAGTCGTTCGGTCCGCCCCGCCGGGGCGCGAAAGGTGCGATTCGGCATGCAATCTTCAACTCGAGACTCGGTTCCGGTATTGGTTTCCGGCACCACCGTCGAGCTTTCCGGGGGCAGGTTGACGAGCAGCACCCACGGCGACATGACCGTGCTCAGCGCCGAGGGCCTGTGCTCCGTCCCCCTGCTCGGCCAGATCGAGCAGTACGCCCGCCGCGCCAGCGGGACGCTGGGCCTCGATTTCGCCGCGCTCCGCAACATCACCCCGCTCATCGTACCCATGCTGGAGCGCGTGCGAATCGCGCTTGCAAAACGAGACCTGCGACTCATTCTCATCGCACCCCCGGCGCAGCTCAAGGATATCCTCGATCTTCACGGCCTCGAGGAGCGTTACTTCGCCGGGGACGCTCAGACGGCGCCGAGGCGGCGGGCGGCCTCCGCGTGCGACGTGACCCAGTTCGCGCGCGTGCTCCACGATTCGGCGACCATCGAGCGCGGCCTGGAGACGGCCGAGGCCCGCATCTCGTCGTTCATGCCGCAGGCGCTGCCGATGTTCTCCGGTTGGCGCTTCGGCGCGTACTGGCGGGCATGCGACCGCATCGGCGGAGACTTCTACGATTTCGTGCCGCTCGGGACGACCCGCGTGGGCGTCGCCGTCGGCGATGTGTCGGGCCACGGCATCGCCGCCGCAATGCTCATGGGCATCGCGAAGAAGGTGCTTCGCCTTCGCGCACAGGAAATGCTCCATGCGGGCCCGGCGCAAGTTCTGGCGCAGGTGAACCACGATCTGCTCCCCGACCTGCAGCGGGGGGCGTTCGTCACCATCCTCTACGGCGTCCTGGATACGGGATCCGGCGAGTTCACCTTCGCCAGGGCCGGCCATGAGCCGCCCCTGCGCATCTCGCCGCACCCGGCCGTACCCCAGGTGGTCATGACGCGCGGCGCGGCGGTCGGGATCCTCCGCCCCGACGCGTTCGACGCCTGCATCGAGGAGCGCCGCCTCCTGCTCCGTCCGGGGGAGGGCATCGTGCTCGTCAGCGATGGCATCTGTGATTCGGTCGACGAGCGCAGCGTCCGCTTCGGCAGGGCGCGCATCGCCGAGGCGCTCGCCGGCAGCGAGGCGTCGCGGGCCGTCAAGGCGCTCCTGGAGGCGCTCTCCTCGTTCGTGTGCCGCGAACCGCAGCGCGATGACATGACCGTGGTCTCCTTCGCCCGCGCGAGCAGCCCCTCCGTCGACGCGCAGGATCCGGTGTAATCGGCCGCCCCGCCGAGGGCAACCGGTAATCCTCCCCGGGCGCTCTCGGAACGCCGCGCGTCGTTATCGGACCTTCGCGCGTTCTCCGGCGGCGCGTCGTTTGCTATCTGCCATCGCATTGTGTACACTTCTCGGGAAGGTTCCGGTCGCTGCGCGCGGCAATCACGCCATCGTGTCGCGGGATGCACGCGCCGAGGGGGCGCGACGGAGACGCCTTCACGCACATGGGGGATCGACATTGGCTTTTCGCGGGGAAGCATCGCAAATTCCCTTGAGTAACATCTTCCAGACCCTGAGCCTCAGCCGGCAAGAGGGTGTTCTGGAGATAACCTGGAAGGGCGCCTTCCGCCGCCTGCGCTTCGTCAACGGAGGCGTCAGGGTCATTCCCGACAAGCCCGGAAGCCTGGAGCCGCTGCGTACCGCGCTGATCAAGCAGCGCGTCCTCTCCGAGGCCCAGTTCACGAACGTGCAGAAGACGCTGCCGCCCGACGTCGTCCTCCTGGACGCCCTCTACGATCGCCGCGTGATCACGAACGAGCACATCACGGACGCGCTCGAGGACCACTTCTGCGAGCTTGTGCTCGCGGTGTTCCGCGAGCGCGACGCGCATTTCAACTTCACCGTGGAGGGCGATGGGGCCGCCGGCGACTTCGTCTCCCGCCAGGAGCTGGCTCAGTCCCTCACGTTCGACGTCACGGCGCTCCTGATGGAAGTCGCACGCCGCGACGATGAGTGGGTCCGCATCGAACGCGTCGTTCCGAGCGGCCGCGAGATCTTCGCCCCGTGCGAACCGCGCGCCTTCGCCGAGCACATCGCGCAGCACGTGTCCTGCCGCGAGCTCGGCGAGGACCTCCTGCATCTCCTCGACGGCGAGCACAGCGTGAACGAGCTCATCGCGGTCTCGCGTTTCTCGCCGTTCCAGGTCTTCACCACGATCGCCGGTTTCGTCGAGGCCGGCATGCTCGTCGCCCTCGACGCGGACCGCAAGCGCGAGCTGGCCAAGAAGCATCGCCGGCACTTCCGCTTCGATGAAGCCGCGGATGTGTATCGATCGCTGCTCGAGCGAGACCCCCGGGACCACGAGGCGCGCAAGAACCTCGTGGCGATTCTCGACCGCCAGGACAAGGTCGACGAGCTCACCTCCCACTGGCGCGAGCTCGCCATGACCGCGGCCATGCGGAACGATCCCGGCGAGGCCAAGGAATACCTCGAGAAGATTCTCGCCAAGGATCCCGAGGATCTCGCCAGCCTGCTGTCGCTCAGCCGCATCCAGAAGCAGAACAACCGCATACGCGATGCGATCCAGACCGCCCAGCGGCTTGTCGGCGCCGCGCGCACCCATCGGAATCCTCCCGCCGCCCTGAGCGTCATCAAGGAGCTGGTCGCCGAGTTTCCCGATGAATTCCCGCTGCGTCACGAGCTCGCGCGCATGCACTACCGCGCCGGCGACGAGGCGGCGGCGCTGGCGCTCCTGCACGAGCTCGCCGACCACTACGCCAGGGTCGGTTCGCTGCAGAACCTGCGGAAGGCCTACGAGCAGATCGTGAAGATCAACCCGGAGGAGGCGCGGGCCTTCGATGCGCTGCTCGAGCAGGAACGGCGCACGGCGCAGCGCAAAGCGCGCTCGCTCAGATACTTCGCCGTCAAGTGCGTGATCGCGCTGCTCGGGGGTGTGACGATCTTCTTCGCGGTCAGCGAGATCCGGGCGCGCCGCGCCTACGCCGCGGTCCGCGACGAGGCCAATCGGCTGGTGACGGAGCGCAGGTTCGACGAGGCATCCGATGCCGCCGCCGAGGCCGCCGCCGTGCATCGCCGAACCCTCATACGCAACAAGTTCATCACGCTGCTGGAGGAAATCAACGCGGCGCGGGTGCGGGACGCCACCGACCGGCAGCAGGTGGACGCGATGCGCACCTTCGACAGCGAATCGCGCCTCATGCGCGCCAGGGTGCTCGAACAGCGCGGCCAGCACGGGGAAGCGGCGCTGCTCCTGCGCAGCATCACGCACGGGGAGCTCAACGGGAAGCTCGCCGACCAGCTCGTATCGATGACGGCGCGCCTGAATGCGTATCTCGACGCCGGGAAGGCGCTCGCCCAGAAAGCCAGGGATGCCGAGGCGCAGGAACGCTGGCGCGACGCATGCCTGTGCTGGCGCCAGCTCAGGAAGGAGTTCTCCGGCGCCCCCGATGCCCGCGCGGTGCGCTACCCGCTCCTCATCCAGAGCACCCCGCCGGGCGCCGAGGTGTGGCTCGACAACGTGCACGTCGGCGCAAGCCCCATGGTCGTGCGATGGCCCGCGGACGGCCGCACGCAGCTCGTCCTGCGGAAACGATCCTACGCATCCTTCGCGCGCAAGCTCTCCGAGATCCCCGCCGACGGGGACGTCGGCTGGTCTCTCCCCGTGGCGCTCAAGAAGCTCGGCACGTGGCGCTACGAGTGCGGCGCCGCGGTCGAAAGCGCGACGGTGACGCACGCAGACCGGACCTTCATAGCCGACCGGGGCGGCACGATGCACGCCGTCGGGCTGCACACCGGCGGCGCGCTCTGGCAACTCGATCTGGGCGAAATCGGCGGGGTGAGCGCGGCGCTTCGCACCTGGCACGGGCGGATCGTCTGCGTCACGGTCGAGGGCAGTTTCGTGCAGATCTCGCGCGACGGCAGCATGCTCTCGCGTTCCATGCTTCCCATAACCGGGCCCATCAAGGTGTCCGCGAGCATGCCCACCGACCACGGCGTGCTCGTGATCGTCGGAGAAGGCGGCAGCTTCTGCGCCATGCAGCTCGATCCCTGCACGCCGCTGTGGCAGGGACGCATGCCCGCGAAGATCATCGCCGCACCCGCGCTGGCCCCCGGCCGGCGCGTCCTCCTCGGCGACACGGGCGGAAACCTCTGGCGATGCTCGCTTGCCACCGGAGAAGCTTCCGCCAAGCAGCGATTCGGCCATCCGCTGTCGGTCCCGCCCATGCCCTACGGCGAGGATGGCGCGATCGTCGCCGCGGGACCCGAGGTGCACATCTTCGCCGATCTGCGGGAGGGAACGCTCCTCGCGAAGGAGACGTTCGGGGCGCCCGTGTCGGCGATGCACGCCGCGAACGACCTGCTGTACATCGCGACGGACGATGCGTTCCTTGCCGCCCTGAAGGCCCCGAGCTTCACGATCGCGTGGCGAGTGAAGCTTCCGCGCACGGCGCAGATCCTGCTGCCCGCGTCCGAATCGGTGTATGCCGCGTGCGACGCGGAAGTGCTCGCGTTCACCAGCCAGGGACGGCCCGCGTGGGATTTCCTGTGCAAGGGCCGCGTGTGGGCCCTCGAGCTTCCCGATGACGCGCGCCTCCTTGTCGGCGGCGAGGATCGCGGCGTGGTGCTGTTCGATCTTGCGCCCGATGCGAAGTAGCCGCGTTCCCAGTACGTCGTGTCGGCTCCGGCGCGAAGTTCCCTTTCCATCGCATCGCCGCACGCCATCGCAGGGCTCCCGCCCGGTTGTTTGACAGCCCGCCCGCCGCCATCGTACTCTTGTGTGCGCGAGGGGGTGTGCTCCCGCGCGACGTCGACGAAGGGGTCCATCAGGAGGTCGCCGTGCTGCGGTTTCTGAGAAATCTGTTTCGCCGCAAGGATACCGTCGAGTATCTACGCGACGCATGGCGGGCGAAACCGTCGACCGCGGTGGCCGAGCGGCTCTATCGCCGGCTGCTGGGCACGTGTTCCCCCGGCGCCGCGCTTGCGTTCATCAGGGAGGCGGTCTGCACGTTTCCCCATACCCAGCGCCTCAAGGAGCTGCAGCACCAGGTGCTGCGCATCCGGAGCTCCGAGGAGATCCGATCGCTGCGCGCGGCGCTGGCGGTGAGCCCGCGCCCCGAGATGTACGCGCGCCTCGGGGAGCTGTACCGTTACCTCGGACACTTCGAGGAGGCGCTGGAGATTGCGCGCGAGGGAACCAGGCGCTACCCCGAGAGCAGCGGGAATTACCTTGCCATCGGGCTCGTGCACTACAGCCGTTTTCTGAAGACCTCCTCGGCGCATGATGGGCATCAGGCCGAGGCCTACCTGCGCAAGGCGTACGCGCTGGACCACAACAACTTCAAGACGCTGTACTACCTCGCATGCCTGTACGTGCATGTGGGCGCGAAGCTCATGGCGGCCCAGTGCATCGAGCACCTGTCGGCGCTCATGCCGGGCGACAGCAGGGTCGCCGATCTCGCCCAGCGGGTGCGGTCGCAGGCCGACACCCCCCCGGGCGCGGCGGTCGACTACTTCAGGCTCCACGAGACGCGGGCCATGGACGCGGGTTCGGGCGCGACCGGGCGCGCGGGGCTGGGAGGTCGTCTGAAGCCGGGAAAGGTTCTCGATGCCCGGCTCGCGGCGATCGCCTCCCTCCAGGGCGTCAGGGGCGTCTACGTGCTCGACCAACACGGCAAGATGATCGCCGGCGCGGGGCACGAAGACGATACCGCGCGCGTCGAGACCGCCGTCCACGGCATGCTCGAGGGCGCCCGCATCAATGCCCGCCGCATGTCGATCGGCAACTTCAGCCGCGCGGCCCTGCTGTCGAAGGACTGGCAGGTGTTCCTGTACGAGCTTGAGTCCTGTGGCCTGGCCGTCCTCGGGAAGCGCACCGCGCGCCAGGACCTTGTCCAACGCAAGGTCACCGAATTCATCGAGGAGTGCCTCTGTGAGGAGCAGGGAGCATGAAGCGAATCCTGGAAGAGCTCAATCGCACCGCCGGCATTCGCGGCAGCATGGTGATGACCCAAGACGGCATCATGGTCGCGGCCGCGCTCGGACCGGATCTGGAGGAGGATGTGGTCGCGGCCCTGGCGTCCGCGCTGCTGACGACGGTGAAGCGGTCGTTCAACCAAATTGCGGCGGGCGAGAGCCTGTCGGAGCTCGTCTTGACGGCATCGGACGGCAAGATGGTGTTCGTCGATCTGGGGAACGCCTATTTGGTGGTCGTCGCGAAGCGCGATCTGGCGCTTGCCGCGACGATGGTCGAGATTCAAAGCGCCGCGCATCGCATCAAGAACCGGCGCGCATCGACGGTGCAGCGCCAGACTGTGGCGGCACGTTGATACGGCGATACATGCGTGACTACCGGAGGACACAGTAGTGCAGATCAACTTCGCGCTCAAGGAGGTCAACTGCAAGATCGTCTATTACGGACCCGGCTTGAGTGGCAAGACGACGAACTTGGAGGTCATCCACGCCAAGGCGCCCGTCACCAATCGCGGCGAGCTGACGAGCATTGCCACCGAGGGCGATCGGACCCTCTTTTTTGACTTTCTTCCTCTGAATCTCGGAAACGTGGCCGGCATGAAGACGAAGTTCCAGCTCTACACCGTGCCCGGTCAGGTGTTCTACAACTCGACGCGCAAGCTCGTCCTCCAGGGCGTGGACGGCGTTGTGTTCGTGGCCGACTCGCGCCGGGGCAAACTCGAGGAGAACATCGAGAGCCTCGAGAACCTCCGGGAGAACATGGCCGAGTATGGGCTCACGTTGCAGACGACTCCGTTCATCATCCAGTACAACAAGCGCGACCTGGCAGACATTCACACGGTGGAGGAGCTGGACAAGGCGTTGAATACGGTCAACGCCCCGACCGTCGAGGCCTCGGCCCTCACCGGCGAGGGCGTCTTCCCGACGCTCAAGAAGCTCGCCGGCATGGTGCTCGAGAACCTCAACCGGCAGCAGGCATCGAGCGTCGTGCGGCGCCGCA
The DNA here is from genome assembly GCA_041308205.1 of Planctomycetota bacterium. GTDB lineage: Bacteria > Planctomycetota > UBA8108 > UBA8890 > UBA8898 > UBA8898. The sequence goes on from JBFZCA010000326.1 coordinate 17,051, forward strand.
TGCTGGCCAAGGAACCGGTGGCGGCAGGCGCCAGGGCCCGCGCAGGCGAGGGTTCATCCGCAACTTCCGCGCCTGCGCGATCCGCCGCGCGCGCGGCGTCCCCGCAGCCGGCCGTCGTGAAGGAGCACGTCGCCTCGGGAGTGAGACCGGTCGAGCGCCGCGCGCCGCCGAAGGCTTCCGCGGGCGTCAAACCGAGGGTGGCGCCTCGGCGCGAGGGCGTATCGGGGCGTTCGGCGGCCGCCGGGTCGATCCCGGCGTCGGCCGCATCCGCCGCGCCGGAAGGCGAACGGCCGCGCTCCGGGAGCCGCGCGGCGCTCTACATCCTGCTGACATTGCTTGTGCTCGGAGGCGCGGCCGCCGCGCTGTATTACACGGGGGTGTTACAGAAACTCTTGGGGTAGGGGGGCGCGACCCGCGCCGCGAAGGCGCGAGGGCGTTCGCCGTCCCGTTGATGGAAACGAAGGAGGCCAGCCATTAGTTACGACAGCGACAACATTCGCGAGAAGCGGCTCGTCTTTTACAAGGACGACATCGATCGCATCAACGAGGTCCTGCAGGAGTTCCTGACCTTGTCGGACTCCAAGTGCATCATCCTCATCGACCGGGAAGGCTACATGGTCACCAAGACCGGCCATACCGAGGACTTCGACATGCAGGCGATCTCGGCGCTCGTCGCCGGCAGCTATGCCGCGACGAGGGAAATGGCGCGCCTTCTGGGCGAGGAGGAGTTCTCGGTGCTCTTTCACCAGGGAAAGCGCGACAGCATCCAGCTCACGCTGGTGGGAGACCGCACGATCCTGGCGACCGTCTTCGATGAGCGCACGACGATCGGCATGGTACGCCTCTACGCGAAGGAGGCCAGCACGAAGCTCGACAAGCTCTTCGAGGACATCAGCACGCGCGAGGACGACGGCTCCGAGCACATCGGCCCGGATTTCGCCAAGTCGGCGAAGGATCAGATGGATGCCGTGTTCTCGGACTGACGCGGCTGCACGGCGGCATCCGCGGCGCCCGGGTGCCGCGGCGCCCGCGGCCGGCGCGTGTCAACGCGGCGTATCCGCGTGCGCGCTCGTCGAGCGTTCGTTCATGCTGTTGGCCAGTTCGGCGGTGTCGGCGAGCAGCAGCAACGCCTCGCCGATGCCCTTCAGCAGTCCGTACGCGGCGAGCGCGGCGAACACCCGCGCGAGCACGCGCGCAAGCGCGGCGAGTCGGTCTCCCTCGCCGCGCAGCATGATGATCGTCTCCAGGACGGCGCACGCCGCGCCGATGGCCGCCGCACACAGCGCGAGCGCCAGGATGAACGCGGCGACGTGGCGGAAGCGCGCATAGCGCGCGATGCGGCCGCCGCGCTCCTCGGACGCAGGAGCGGCCGCCCGGGCGCTCCCCCGCACGGAGAGCTGCTCGAGCAACGCGAGCCGTTCCATGTCCCGATTCGTGCGGCGTCGCATGAGGCTCATTCGGCACGCCCCCGACCGGCGCTCCCCTCGTGCCGCCGCGCCGAGGTCCGCCGTGTCCTTCCGGTAGTACGCGACAGCGCTACCTCCCCGCCGCATCCGAGCTCAGGATGAGCTCCGCCGGAGCCGCCGTCTTGCCCAGCGTCCGCGCGGTTTCGACTCTGATGCCCGCATCCTCATCGGCGAGGCATGCCTTCATGGTGTCGTCGAAATCCGCGACGTCGGCGCTCACGGTCTCGGCGCTGAGCCCGAGCCGCAGCACGACCTCGCCGAGCGCGCGGATGGACGCGATGCGCACGGGCACCGCACCGCCCGCCTTGGCCGCCGCCGCCAGCGCCTTCAGCACATCCCTGTCGCCGATGGCGCCCAGGCACGCCGCCGCGGGTATCCGCACCGCATCGGGACGGTTCGGATCCTGCACCGTGGCCGCCAGGCCATCCTCGGCCCCGCCCAGGTCGTACGACACGCGCGCCGCGATCCACGCGCGCAGCACCTCGGCCGCGCGCCGGGCGTAGACCTCGCCCTCCGCGCGCGTGTCCTGCGCATCCTTCACGATCGCATCGAGCACCGCGGCGCGCAGCGCATCGGTCGCGACATGATCGGCGACGACGGACACCTTGGCGTCGTCCTTCTGGTACAGATCGCGGCTCTCCGCCTCCTTCGCCGCGGGCGAAACGACGACGATCGGCACCGCGCCGACGCCCCCCGATTTCCGGATGTAGTTGATCGCCGCGGGCACCGAAAGATCCTCGATATTCCGGTCGATGAAGATCACGTGCTTGGGAGGAAATGCCGCGGCCTCGAGCAGTCCGCGCGTCGCGCTGTCGACGACGATCGGCATGAATCCCGCCTCGTTCAGGATGCCGCCGAAGTACGCTCGGACATCCTCGTCGGGGCTGACGACGAGCGCCACGCGGACGCCCGGATGGGCAATGGCGAGCGCGAGGTTGGCAACGATCTCCTTCGCCGCCGCCTCCCCGATGCGCGGGCTGAGCGCCGCCAGCGCGACCGAGGCCTCGAAGCGCACGCGCTGCTCGCGCGCCATCAGGGCCGCTTCCAGCGCGGTGACCACCTTGGCATTGGCCCCGGCGGCGGGGCTGTACTCGCGAATCTCGTCGATCAGCCTGATGACGGGCGCCGGGGCGCCGCCGAAGTCGACCATGTCCTGCAGCGCGCGCACGAGCGCCGCCGCCATCGCATCGAGCCCCATGAGGCGCACGGACTGATCGAGCTCGTGCATTCTCGCCGCCTGTCCCTGGAGCAGCGTCACCTGGGCCTCATCGGCGCCCTGCTGCTTGGCAAGGGCCAGGTTCTCCTCGTACATCTGGACCTGCGCGGCGCGATTGCCGGCGAACAGGGCCTTGGCCGCGAGCTCGGGCTTCGTGCCCGCTTTCATCGCCCGCACAAGCAGCATGTCGGCGATGATCCGGCGCACCTGAAACGGCGCGACTTCCTCGCCGACGAGGACTCCCCCATCCATGCGCCACGCGTACGGACCGTACTGCGGCCGCGGCAACTGGTTCGCGCCGCGAATGAAGGTCACGGCGTCATCGAGCAGCATCCGCCACGCCGGACGCGCCGCATCCCGCTCGCCCTTCAGGCGTTCGATGGCCGCCGCCGCGGCGTTCTTGACGACCGGATCCCGGTCCGTCTCCGCGATGTACTTGAGACTGGAGAGCGCAAGGGGATCCCCGATGCGCGCGAGAATGCCCGTGATCTCCTCCCGCACGCGCGCCGAGGGGCTCTCCATCGCCGTGATCAACGGAATGACGGCATCCCGGCCGAGGCCCGCGAGCGCGCGGAACGCCATCAGCCGTTCGCCGGGCTCCTGGTGATCGAGGAGGGGCAGGAGGCCGGGCGTCAGGTACCATCCGTGGCGGTTCTTCGCCTTCTGGAAGTCCGCCATCCAGACATCGAAACGATCCTTGACGGCGACCAGATTCGCGAGCACCTTCGCGATCTCATCCTGATCGCGGATGAAGGTCTTCTCCAGATCGGTCGTCAAGTTGAGAATCTGCTGGACCACCACGGCGAGCTCGTGCGCTTCCTCCGTGCCGGCATCCTTGCTCTTGACGAGCATCTCGACGAGATCCCTGCGCACGCTCCGGGTTTTCTCCAGCTCGTCATCTCGTATCCGGTCGAGCAGCTCCGCGACCTCCTTGGCCTCGGGATTGAGGGTCTGCGCCTCGCGGAGCAACGCAACGGCCTCGGCGCTCTTATGCTGTCTGAATGCCGCGATCGCCCGGGTGAGCAGAGAGGAGAAATCCTCGGCACCGCATACCGTGGTGGAGATACACAAGCACGCTGCGGCCGCACATAGAAAACACGCCCTCATCGCTCCCATTGCCATGCTTCATTCCTCCTTGCATGCCGCAGAGACGCGGCAACTCCGCGACCGGCCCCGCATGCCGGCCTGACTATAGATGCCCGTTCACCCGCGACGGCGCCTACCGCAGAACGGAACCGGGAACCGGACCGCGCGGGACACGTACCAGGGGCGATTATCGTGCATCGCGTCTGAAGTTGCGATTATAACCAGGCCGCATCCGCCCGTCAAGTGCGCCATGGTTGACAGGCCTGCAGCCGTTTCCGTATGCTTGGCGTAAGTGCTTGGCGCGACATTCCCTACGAGGGAGAGCCTTTTGCGGAAGGCTCGCGAGGCCATCGGCGCGCTCACGGCGCCGGCGTTGCCCGCTCCGCGGCTTCTTGCGGGAGCGGCGCCGGCATACCCGCACGGACAAGGAGGCATGGTGCCCACCCATCTTCACTTCGACTGTTTCAGCGGACTCAGCGGCAACATGATTCTCGGCGCCATGCTCGACCTGGGCGTCCCGCGCCGGGACATCGAGGAACCGCTCAAGGCGCTGCCGCTCGAGCCCTGGACCCTACGCGTCGAGGAGGTCCGCCGGGGACCCATCCGCGCCACGTGGTGCGACGTGTCGGTGCACCCGCAGGCCTCCGGCAAGCACGGCGCACCGCATGGCGGCGCTTCCCGCGACCACCCGCACGACCGTCATTCACACGGCCACGCGCATCCGCATCCTCACGGCCATGCCCACCCGCACGAGCCCGAGACCGGCGCGGATGCCCCCCACGGCCGGCGCTTCTCCGACATCCGCGCAATGCTGACTTCCGCGCCCCTTCCGGCCCGCGCCAAGGACATCGCCTTGCGCGCCTTCGGGCTTCTGGCCGACGCCGAAGGACGCGTCCACGGCGTGCCGCCGCAGGACGTCGTGTTTCACGAGGTCGGCGCCGTCGATTCCATAGTCGACATCGTGGGCACGGCCCTCGCCGTCACCGCCTACGGTGCCGAGCGGTTCACGTGCGCGCCCATGGTCCTCGGCTCGGGGTCGGTGTCGACCCGCCACGGCTGCCTGCCGCTGCCTGCTCCCGCCACGGTCGAGCTTCTCCGCGGCGCACCGGTCGTCCAGTCGCCCCACCCCTTCGAATTCACGACGCCGACCGGCGCCGCGCTCGTGATGGCGCTTGTCGAGCGCTTCGGCCCCCTCCCTGAACTGGTGCTGGCCGGCACGGGCTACGGCGCCGGCAAGGACCGCCCCACCCCGTTCCCGAACGTCCTTCGCGTGCTCGCGGGCACGACGCCGGCAGCCGGCGACGCGCCCGCGGTCGTGTTCGAAACGAACATCGACAACGCGGGAGGCGAGGATGTCGGCCACGTGCTGTCGGCGCTCCTGGCCGCGGGCGCCCTGGATGCATTCGCCGCACCCGTCCAGATGAAGAAGAGCCGGCCCGCGCAGGTCCTCACGTGCATCTGCCGGGCCTCGGACCAGGCGGCGCTCGAGGACATCGTGTTCACGAATCTCCCGACCCTCGGCATCCGCAGCTACGGTGTCACGCGCCGCGTCCTGGATCGCCGCCATGTCGACGTGACGACGCCGTGGGGAACGATTCGTGTGAAGGAGGCGATCCGTAACGGCGTGGTGCTGCATGCCACGCCGGAGTACGAGGATCTGCACGCCTGCGCCGAGACGCACGGCATCGGCATAGGACAGATCCGGCGTGCGGCCATGGCAAGCTACGCGCAACGCGGCGAGAGCCGCCCGGAAGAGCCGGGCCCGCGGGCTGCCCGGTCGTCGTAGCGGCGCCGGCAGGCGATGCACGGCGGTGGGGCCGCGGCCGTGCTACGGCTGCGTCTCCTCGCGCAGCCACGCGCCGAACGCCGCCGCCGCCGTCGCATCCACGCGCACGATGCACGGGATCTCGTAGCTGTGCAGCCGCGCGACCTCCGCGCACAGCGCATCCCAGCGCTCGGGAACCGTCTTGACGATCGCGGCCGTCTCCTGCGCGCGCTCGACCGCGCCGCGCCATCGGTACCGGCTCGCGATCGGGAACAGGTTGGCGCACGCGATGATGCGCGTGTCAAGCAACGTTCCCACGATGCGCTCGGCCTCCTCCACGGTCGGGAACGTAATGTACGCCATGACGAATTGCATGCGGCGCTCCTTGCGTTGCACGCGTGCCGGCGCCACGGACGCGGGATTGCGGGGCCGGCGGCACACGCATCGACGGGCGCCGGTAGGCGGCACACGCGTGACGGAAAAAAACCCGGCGCCGCCGCCGGGCGGCCGTGCCGCACCGACATCGCAACGCCGGGTTCTCGCGATCCGAAGGCTCAGTGCGTGCCGCGCTGAGCCCGATAGCAGTCCTGACAGTACACGGGCCTGTCGGGCGCCGGTTCGAAGGGGACCTGTGCCGTCTTTCCGCACGACGTGCACGTGATCTCCGTCAGCTTGCGGGGCTGCTGCTCGCGACGTCGCGGAGGACCGCCGCGGCCACCGCCGCCGCCCCCACCGTAGCCGCCGCCGCCGCCGCCGTAACCGCCGCCGCCGCCCCCACCGTA
>JBFZCA010000327.1:0-5208 GCA_041308205.1 Planctomycetota bacterium
TCGGCTGCGTCCTCGCGGGCGCATCCGCATGGTTCGGGGTCAGGGTGGCTCGCTACGCCTTCCCTGTGCGACTCTTTCATTCGCGACTCCGCGCCGGTCTCCCGGCGCACTGACTGTCCCCGGATCACCCGGCCGCCGGGGTTTCCGCGCTTCCGCGCCGTGGGTACAATCATCCGCATGCGGATCTTCCTTTTCGGCGGCACACAGGCGGCGGCGCTGGTCTGCGCCGAGCGCATGAACGCGCGCGGGCACGAGGTCACCGCGCTCGTCGAGAGCGCCGCCGCGGGCGATGCGTACCGCGCCATCGGCGCCGACGCGGTCCTGGGCTCGCCGCTCAAGCTCCCGCCGTTCGAGGAGGGGCTCGCCAAGCGCGATGTGGCGGTCTTCTTCGGCACGGACATGCCGCACTCGCTCCTGCCCTCGGCCGAGGAGCTGCGGCCGTACGAGCGCGTGCGGACGGACGGCATGCGGACGTTCGTCGCGGCGGCGCTCAGACAGCGCACGCCGCTCGCCATCCTCGTCTCGTCGGTCGTCGTCTACGGCGATTGCGGCGACCGTACGGTCACGGAGGAGCAGCCCATCAACGCGCCGCGGCCGGCGGCATCCTTCGCCGACATGGAGGGCATCTTCGGCGCGGCCGTCGAGTTCCAGGGCCTGTACGGCGTGGCGCTGCGCGCGGGCCTGGTCTACTCGGCGCACGCGTGGCACACACAGAGTCTCTTTCAGGCGCTGCGGGCGGGCACGTGCCCGGCGCGCTGCGGCGAACGCGGCTACGTGAGCCCCATCCACGCCGAGGATCTCGCCGAGGCCGTCATCGCCGCCGCGGAGAACGCCTCGCGGGGAATGGTCTTGAACGTGGTGGATGATGCGCCCTTGCGGATCTGCGACCTCGTGCGCGAGGGGGCCCGCGCCGCCGGCGTCAAGCCGCCCGGCGCGCTGCCGTCGTTCCTCCTGCGCATGATCGTCGGCAAGGATGCGTGCCGCATGCTCCAGATGTCCTGCCGCGCGAGCAACGCGCGCGCGAAGGAGGCGCTCCCCTGGCGGCCGCGCTACCCCGCGCTCGCGGAGCGGATCGCGGAGGAATACGCGCTCTGGCAGCGCGCCTGCGCCGAGACCGCCGAGACGGGGCCGCCATGACGCCGGACCGCACGCCCTCGACCCACGAGCTCATCGTCGCCTGTACGCACGGCAACGAGGAGGCCTTTCGCGCGCTCCTCGGACGACTCCAGCCGAGCCTCGTTCACTACGCGTGGGGTTTCTCGATGGACATGGCGCGCGCGGAGGCCGTGTGCCTGCGGGTCATCGAGATGGTATTCGGACATCTGCCGCGCCTGCGGCACAACTCGCTCCTCTCGAGCTACGCCATCGGGATCCTCCGAAAAGAGCTCAAGAAGGAAGGCATGCCGACGGCGCCGGACCACGTCCCCGCGCTCTGGGCCGCCCTCGCCGGCCTGCCGCGCGTCCAGCGCGAGGTCGTGTTTCTCTTCTTTCAGGGCCACGCGCTTGCCGATGTGGCCCGCATGCGCCGCGAGCCGCCGAGCCACACGCGCGCCCGCCTCACGCGCGCGCTTGTGCACGTGGCGAGAAGAACCGGTCTGGCCGGGCCCGGCGCCGCCGGGTCGCTCCCGCCGCGCTGCGTGAGGATCGACCATGTCTATCTCGCGGTCGCCGGCGAGTCCGCCCCGCGCGAGTGCGCGACGTGGAGGGACCACGCGGCCGCATGCCCCACGTGCGGCGCCCGGTTCGAGAAGGCCGAGAAGCTCTTCGCCACCGTGCGCGCCGACATCGGCGCGTTCGCCGCGCGCCCGCCGTTCGCCGTGCGGATGCCGGGCCCCCCGCGCGTCGCGACATGGATCGGCCTGGCCGTGATTCTCGGTGCGGCGCTCGCGGCCTTCCTGGCGCTCCGCGGCATTCTCGGGCCGGCGGCCGGGCCGGTCATCGAGACGCCGGAGGGAGCGATCCGCGCCGCCGGAACGCCATGAGGCGCCCGTCGCTTCTCCAGGCCCTGGACTACGCCGATCCGGAGAACCTCGGCGGCGCGAGCCGCGTCGCCTTGTCGCTCGGCGGCGAGCTCGCCGCGCGGGGCTGGACGGTGACCGTGTTCGCGGGCCGGAAGGGCGGACCGTCCGTTGCCGCCCACCAGGGCATGACGCTCGTGCATTTCGCCTCGGCGCCGTCGGACGAGCGCACCGCGTGGCATCTCCCGGCGTATTTCCGGCGGTCCGCCCGCGCGCTGGGCGCGGCGCCGGGGGGGCCGCCCGACCTCGTGCTCGGGCATCAGCCGCTGGCGACATGGACCGTGCGGCGGCGCGCCGCGCGCGTTCCGCTGGCGTACTACTTTCACTCCCCGTGGCCGGCGGAGTACCTCGCGCGCGTGCGACGCAAGAGCGCGCGCGTGCAGTTCCCCCAGCTCGCGCTGCGCATTCTGGCCGAGCGCTGGGCGCTCGGCGCCGCGCGGCTCATCTTCGTCGCCTCCGGATTCATGCGGCGGCAGCTCGCCGCCTTTCACCCGAACGCGCAGCTTGCCCGTAAGCTGCACGTCCTGCCCCACGGCGTCGATGCCGAACGGTTCGCCCCCTGCGGCGACAAGACGATCCCCCGGCGGCGCCTCGGGCTTCCCCCCGGCGCGACCATCATTTTCACGCTGCGGCGCCTCGAGGAGCGCATGGGCCTGGAGGAGCTCATCGGAGCGTTCGCGATCTGCCGGAGCGGCCTGAACGACCCGCTGCTCCTCATCGCCGGCAAGGGCCGGCTCGAGCGCGCGCTCAAGGATCGCGCCGGCGCGCTCGGCCTTGGAACGAGCGTGCGCTTCTGGGGGTACGCCCCCGATGCGGACCTGCCGGACCTCTACAACGCCGCCGATCTCTTCGTCGTGCCGACGCAGGCGCTCGAGGGCTTCGGGCTGGTGATCCCGGAGGCGCTCGCGGCGAACGTGCCCGTGGTCGCCACGCCCGTCGGCGGGATTCCGGAGGTGCTCGGCGAGCTGGCGCCGGAGCTGCTCTCGCGCGATTGCACGCCCGAGGCGCTCGCCGAGCAGATGCAGCGCGTGCTGCGCGGCCCGGGACGCGCCGCGGGCGACGATCGCTACCGGCGCTTCGTCCTGAAGCGTTACTCCTGGCGCCGGTGCGCCGAGGAGTTCGCGGCCCACGTCCGCGAGGCGATCCGGCGCTGACGCGCCCGGCGCCGCGCGCGCGTCACTTCGCGGCCACGAGCATGAAGTGCGTGTAGAAGCAGCGCGCGGGCACGATGGCGCTTGCGAGCCTGAGCCCCTGCGCTCCCAGCCGCCGCCAGCCTCGAAGCTGCGGATTCTCGGAATGGCGGTAGCGCACCTCCGCCGACCGGAAACCCATGCCCGTGAGCGCCCGGCGCAGCGCTTCGGCATCGAGCCCGTCCGACTGGGTCTGGTGGTACTCGGCGACCGCCTCCTCGGGAGACCAGTACCGGCCGGGCGTGCGACACAGCCGGCGATACCACAGGCGATACGCGCGCGCGAAGAAGCCGTTGGGATCGTGGTCGGTGAACAGCATGCCGCCGGGGCGCAGCACCCGGTAGGCCTCCGCGAGGACCGGCAGGGGGTCGAACACGTGATGCAGGAGCGCGTACATGCCGACGACATCGAACGAGCCGGCGGCGAACGGCAGCAGCCCTGCTTCCGCCGCGACGAGGCGGGCAAGGCCCTTCCCGCGCGCCGCCTTCACAAGCAGCCCCTCGGCCAGGTCCGCGCCGGCGGTCCACGGGAACACCGCGGCGGCGATCGAGAGCAGATTCCCGGTGCCGCAGCCCACGTCGAGAAAACGCCGCCCTCCGGTGGCCGTCCTCAGTTGACGGAGAACGGCCGCGATGCGCGCCCTCTGCCCCGCGCCGAAGATGCTCTCGTTGCGGTCGTAGTCCTCGGGCGACTTGGCGTTGTACACGGCGCGATTGGCCGCCTGGACGTCGTGTGCGGTGACCATCTGGGTATCCGGGTATCGGCACGCATGCCGCGGAGCACCATGCCGGCGGCGCCATCAGGAAACCACGCCGGGCTCGTGCGGTCAAGGCCGGCCGGCCGGCGCACTTGCGCCTCGCGCGCGATCAGGGGAAAATCGCCGGGGCAAGGCCGTGCCCCGATTCTCGGGCCATCCGGGGATGCGGGCGCGGCGGGGCGCAGGAGGTTTTCGCGTGCCCATTCACGAGTATCTCTGTCCGGACTGCCGCAAGATACTGAGCTTCCTCGTGCGCGGCTCGACCGCCGGCAAGCAGCCCGCGTGCCCGCATTGCGGCCGCAAGGACCTCGAGCGCCAGGTAAGCCTCTGCGCCGTCAAGACGACCGGCAAGAGCCGCGCGCGCGGCGGCGGCGAGGATATCCCGGCGGGGAACGCGCCCGGCGCCGCGGACGGCCCCGGCGACGTCTCCCCGGAGCAGGAACGCCGCTTCGAGCGCCTCATGGACGACATGGGCCGCGACCTCGACAAGATCGACGAGAACGATCCGCGCCAGATCGGCCGTTTCCTGCGCCGGTTCGGCGAGGCCTCGGGCGAAGACCTCGGGCCCGAGTTCCGCGAGGCGGTCGGCCGCCTGGAGGCCGGCGAGGATCCCGAGAAGGTCGAGGAGGCGCTCGGCGCCGCGTTCGGCGACGAGGGCGGCGAGGCTGACGACGAGGGGGTCGCCGGCCCGGGCGCCTACACGCGCGATGACACGCTCTACGACATGTGAGCATGCCGCGGGCATGACGCGCCGCGCATGCCGAGGCCGTCCGACCGCCGCACGGGCGCGGAAGGAGCGCACACGCTGCGAATCGCGATCGACTTTTCCCACTACCTGATCCCGGGCGGCATCAGAACGCTGCTCGGGAACGAGCTTCGCGCGCTCCTGGCCGTCGCTCCCGAGCACTCCTACACGCTGTGCTACCGGGGACTCGGCGCGCGGCCCGAGGCGCCCCCGCTGCCGCCGGGGGCACGCGTGCGCACGGTGCGCATCCGCGCCCCTCGGCGCATCCTCGGCGCGTGCGAGCATCTCCTGGGATGGCCGCCGGTCGAGTACTGGACCGGCCCCATCGATGTGTACCACGGCACGCACTTCGCGCTGCCCCCCGCGCGCGGCGCGCGGCGCATCCTCACGGTGCAGGATCTCGCCTACCTGCGCGCGCCGGAGCTGTACGCCGACAGGAAGCTCAACGACCGCGGGTACCGCGTGCTGCTCCCCCGCGCGCTTGCGTCCGCGGACAGG
>JBFZCA010000328.1:0-6864 GCA_041308205.1 Planctomycetota bacterium
TCTCGGGCTTCACCCTGTGGGTGGACGGCGCCCCGATCGAGGCCGACATCGTCGAGAAGGAACGCGGCCGCGAGATCTTCGAGACCATCGTGTCGCAGCGGCGCGATCCCGCGCTGCTCGAATGGACCGGCGGGAGCGTGTTCAAGGCGCGCATCTTCCCGATCCTTGAGTTCGAGGAGCGCCGTATTCGCGTCTCCTACGTGGAGGTCCTGCGAAAGAGCGGCGGCTTCCAGCGTTACGCCTGCCTCGCCGGGAATGGGGAGCGCGCGCGGCAGCCCGTGGAGGAGTTCGCGTTCGAGGCCTGCGTGACATCGACGCCGGAGCTGCGCGAGGTGACGTGCTCCCACCCCGCGGTGCGGCTCGAGAAGAGCGATCACTCGGCGTTGCTCAGGCTCGCGCCGGGAACCGCGCCGCCCGACGGCGACATCGAGATCCGGATCGCCGCCGCTTCACCGGAGGCCGGCGGCTTCGCCGTGACGCACGTTGCCGGAGACGATGGGTACTTCATGGTGCTGGCCGACCCTCTGATCCCGGCCCCCGCGGCGCCGCGCCTCCCGAGCCCGATCGATCTCCTGTGCGTGGCCGACACATCGGCCTCCCTCGATGGGGAGCGCGCCCGGGCGCTGCGCGAGGTGCTCGCGCGGCTCCTGGATCGGTGCACCGACGCGGACTCGTTCAACGTCCTGGCCTTCGATGCCGCGCGGGGCTGGGCGTTTCCGGAAGCCGTCCCGGCGACGCCCGGCAACCGCGCGCAGGCGCTCGCCTTTCTCGAGGGGCGCGGAGCGCTCGGGTGGACCGATCTTCCCGCCGCGTTCAGGGAGGCGGCAGGGAGGCTGAAGGAGGCCACGCAGGTGGTCTTCCTCGGCGACGGCGTTCCCACGGCGGGCGAGGCGCAGAGCGCCGCGGCTGCGGCGGCCGTACGCGCCGCCTGGCCCGGAAAGGGCCGCGTCCACGCCGTCGCCATCGGCGGTGCGTGCGACATGATCGTGCTCGAGGCTCTGGCCTCCCTGGGAGGCGGATCGCTGCATCGAGTGCGCTCCGGGACCGATGCGGCGGCGGTTGCGGAAGCCGTGCATGCGGCCATGGCCGGCCCCGCGGCCCCCGACATGCATCTTGCGTGGAAGGGAGTGGAGGTGGCGGACGTGCATCCCGCGCACCTCCATGCCTTCCCGCCCGGCGAGGAGCTCGCCATCACCGGGCGCTACCGGCCCGGCCGCGGAACCCGGGAAGGGTTCCTCGAGATCGCCGCGACCGTGGACGGCGTCCCCGTGACCAGGCGGATACCGCTTTCCCTCGCCGAGAGGAGCCCCGGCAACGACTGTCTTCCTTGCGTGTGGGCCGGAAGGCGCCTGGAGGATCTCCGCGGCCGGGAGGACCGGGACGGCGTCAGGGACGACATCATCGCACTGTCCGAGAAGTATCACGTGATCACGCCGTACACCTCGTTCCTGGTTCTCGAGAGCGCGGACGACCGCCGGCATTTCAACGTGACGCGCCGCGCCCCGCCGGCGAGCGCCGGCGATCACGAGGCGCGCGCGCGGGCGGCGATGCGAGACGCCGTGCAATGGCGGGACGATCTGCGCGCGGGGATCCTCCGGCTCTACGGCTCCATCGAGGATGTCGTCGAACCCTACGCGATCGCCAATGCCGTCGACATGCAATCGGGCGCCGCGGTGGCCGCCCTGGCGAATGCGTCCTTCGTGTTCAGCGGCGGGCGGCATGAAGGCGAGCCGGCCGCGTTCACGACCTGGAGGGGGGCTCGCCGGGACGGCACGGAATCCTCGCCTCTTCTCGGACGCTATTCATTGGAGTTCAGCGAGTCCTCATTCGTGCCCGGCTACGTCTATCGCGACCCCTCCTCCGATCCGGGCCATGATCCGGATGCGCGTCTCGACGATTCGCAGGCGGCCGGGGTCGACACTCCCGGCATGCTCGAGAGCCGCGATGAGGGCGCGGATGCCGGGAGTCCGATGGATTATCCCACGCCCGCCATGTCGGTCAAAGGGAACGTCATCTCGGATCCGCTGGGGCCTTACGAGTCGTTGAGGAACCCGGCCCCCTTCGCGCTCCCCACGCCCCTGGATTTCGTGTACCCCTGCGCGTCGCATGAACTGCTGTCCGACGATCATTCCGGGGTGCGCTACGGAGCCTACCTGCGAACGAACGACGTGTGGTGGCCGAGCTACCGCCTTCACGGCCTGTTCCCGAGAATCCTCGCGCCCTCCCCCAGCCTTCCGGCGATGTGGCCGCCGGAGATAACCGGGGTCATCGCGGCGCTCGACCATCGCTCGGCGATCGCCCGTCTCGAGGGAGGCCTCAGGCTGCGTCTCTCCCGGGAGATCTTCGATCGCGGCGGCGCTTCCTGCCCCGCCGGCAGCAGCTCGTTCCTGCTCTCGCGCGAATCGTGGCACGCGACCGAGCTTCCGGCAGCGGGGGAACTCCGCACCGACGCCTGGTGCGATGCCGAAGAACGCGGCGCGTGCTTCGCGCGCCTTCTCGGAACCCGCAGGAAGAGCGAGCGCGGCGAGGCGCACGCCTTCCCATCGCCCTTCCAGCACTACTTCGATCCCCTTCACGGCGGGGAGGACTTCCGCGAGGGGGTTCCCTCCCTCGCGATCGAGGGATCCCGCGCCGTGCTCTCGCTTTCCTTTCTTCCGCAGTACGACCGGTGCACCTCGGCCGCCATCGCCTTCGACCTGGAGCGCTCGTGCGTCACCGACATCAGTTGGTTTTCCGGCAACGAAGAGGTCCGGACGGAATCGTTCTCCGGCTTCGTCCGCGCGGGAGGAGCGTACTGGCCGGCGGTGATCGAACGCCGCGAGCGCGGAGCGCTCACGGAAAGGGTGCGTATCGCCTGCGAGGAGCTGACGCAGGATGCTCACGTGGCGGCGGCCGGCGAATTCCGCGCGGCGCTTGACGACGCCGTGCTCTTCGCGTTCCCCTTGCCGCCCGTGGCCGAAGCGGCGGAACGCTGCCGCGCCGGCAAGGGATCCTGGGACGATCACTGGGCGCTCATCGACCGCTTCGTGAGCCGGAACGCCGGCGATGCCGTGTGGTCGCAGTTCACGGAGGCGGAGAAGCTCGTCCAGGGCAAATGGGGACTCCGGTGGCTGCGCCTCTTCGTCCTCGCGCTTCTCGGGCGCGACGAGGAAGTGCGGCGCTGCGAGCTGCGCCTCGCGCACGAGCTGGCGGCTCGCGCTCCTCCCGAGGGGCCCGCGCTTGCGCAGGCCTTGTGCGCGCAACAGCTTATCGAGCCGGATTCCGGGGATTCGAGGCTCTCGACCGGCATGTGGGTTTCCTGGGGGAGCGCATCCGGGGACGGAGGCGACCATGATCCCCACGAGGCGGCGCTCCGGACGATCCTCGCGCCGCTCATGGCGCAGATCGGCGCATCCCCCCGCCGCGCCTTCGCCGAAGACCGCCTGGACGCCGGTTCGGTTCGTGAAGTCATCGGGCGCGACGGCATCGACGCGGCGGTCACGCACATCGAACGCGCGGCGGAAACGCAGGCGTCCGATGTGCGCGCCCGGGAAGACATCCTGAGCCGCGGCGCACAGGTCCTCCTCGAGAGGGGCCACAGGCGCGCGTTTGTGACGCTCGTCGAGAAGTGGAATCTCAACGCCTCCGAGCATGCCGGCGCGGAGCTCCTCGCCGCCTATCTCCGCGCGCTCGAATGGTTCTGCCGGGAGGACGAGGCCGACAAGCTTGCCCGGAGCTGGATCGCGATCGACGCCGCGCAAGACTCCTCCGAGCGCCGGCGGGCGCGGACGGACGCCGCCCTGCGCTACACCCTCGCCTTCGGGGAATCGCCTTCTCCGATGGGGCGCCATGTCGCCTGCCGCTTCGTCGCCCCGCTGTACGATCTCGCCCGCGCCGCAAGTCTCCAGGCGGGCGGCGGCTGGATCGCCGAACGCATCATCGAACACGATAACAACGAGCGGATGCCGGAAACGCGCGCCCTCGAGGCCTGGATGTACGAACGCCTGCAGGAGGGCATCGAAAGCCTGCCGCCGGCGGTCATCGCCAATCTGTTCGCCCTGACCGCGGACTGCCGCCTCTCGCCCCGGCAGCCTTCCCGCTCCCGGCTCCAGGCGCGGCTCCTCGCGCGGTGGAACGGCGAAACCGATCCCGTCGCATGCGGGCTTCTCGAGCGGCTCATCGTCTCTCTGGGCGATGCGGACACCGTGCTTTCCCTGCGCCGCCGGCAACTGGCGGCGGCGGAAGACCCGCAGGTCCGAATGCGCCTGCGCGGCGAGGTATGCCACCTTATCCTCTCGAGCCCCTGGAGCAAGGACGCGCAGGAGGAGCTTCTCGCGCTGATCGTGCAGCTCGGCGCGGGCCTCGACAGGTTCGCCATCCAGGCCGACGCCGTGCATTCCCTGGCCTGGTATCTCACGAAGGGGCGCGCGCTCGACGCGCTCATGGAGCGCCCCGACCGCTTCTCGAAGCCGCGCGCCGAGCTCGCGGCCCTTGTCCGCGCCGCGCGCGCCGAGAAGCGCAAGGAAGCCATCGACACCCTCGCGGCGCTGGAGGAGGCCGGCATCGGCGCGGCCCTCGCGCCCTTCGTGCGCCTCGAGCGGCTCACCCTCGAGGCGATCGCTCGCACGAATGTCCAGAAGACCGCCGCCGACCTGCATGCGCTTCTCGAGATGCTGCCGGAGACGCCGGAACGGCCGGACCTGGCCCTGCGCTACCGCCTTGCCGCGGACCGCTGCCTGCTCGCCCTGGGCTGTCTCGCGACGGGACCGCGCGCGGACGCGCAGGTCGCCGCGCGGTTGGGCGCGCTCCTCCAGGAACACGCCGCGCGGGACGACGGACTCATCGACGCGAAGTTGCATCTTTTCCGGTTCCTGCTTGCGGCCGGCCGCATCGAGGAGCTGCGGGCGCAGCTCGCCGCATGGTGCCGCGAGCTGCCGCCCGCGGAGGGAGACCGGTGGCGGCCGGCGCTCGCCGAGTTTTACGCCGCGCAGGGAGCGTTCGGGGAAGCGATTCGGGTTCTCTCGCCGCTTGCGGAACGTCATGGCATGCAGAGCCATCACTACGAGGCGCTCGCCGCATGGCATGGGATACTGGGAGACGAGGCCGCGTCGCGCGCCGCGCGCATGCGCCGCCTCGACGAGTCCTCGGATTTCGAGCTCGAACGTCTGTTGGAGTGGAATCTACGAAACCTCGAAACGACCGGCCGGATCGATGTCGAGGCGTCGCGCGACGTCTTCGTCGTGCTTGCCGGCAACAGGATTCGGGATCCGGAACCCAGGTCTGACTTCGTCTTCGACATGCCTGTTTCCCAGACAGAGTACTTCAGGGAAACGGGCGACATCCGGTTCCTGGAGCTGGCCATCGCGCAGCACCGCCCGCGAAGCTGGCAGGCGCTCGAGGGCTGCGGCGGGCTGCTGTGGGATGTTCTGGAGCCGGTGGAGGACTTGGCGACCCTGCGGGAGGTGTCCGCTGCCGCCGATCGGGCCCGCGCCTCCGCCGCGGGGGCCCTGGATCTCTGCGCCGCGGATATCCTGGACATCGTCCTCGCCCGGAAGGCGGCTTCTCTCGAAGGCGATACGGATTCGTTCGTCGCTCGAGGGGCGGCGGCCCTGCGCGGACTCGGCCGCGTGAAGGGAAACCCGGAGGGCGTCCCGGCGGTGGCGGGCTTCCTGGCCTCTCTCGGCGGCGATGCGCGGCTCCAAGGGTCGCTCGAGCAGGAGCGGCTTGCCTTCCTCGGCGAGATCCACGAGCGCGCGCCGGCCGGCGGCGAAGCCCGCCTCGCGCGTGCCGAGCAGTATGCCGGCGCGCTGTGGGACGCGGGGAGGCACATCGATGCGATCGATGTCCTCCAGGAGTTCCCGATCGTGCCCGAGGACTTCCCGGCGCGAATGGCCTCCTCGCACGACGCGGTCGTGGTCAGGCGCGCCGAGGCGCTCTTGCGCGACAAGCTGGAGCGCGCGAAGACGGTTGAAGATCGTCGCTCGTGCACCGAGCGGCTTGCCCGGTTCTATGCCGCCGCCATCGGCCCGGAGAATCGCGTCCGGCTGGCGGCGCCGGCCGAACTGTATGCTCGCGCGTATCGCCACTCCGTGGAGACGCTGAGGATGACCGCGGACACGAGGTGGGAGAGCTTCTCGAGAGGTCGCGACTTCGGCCCGGAGGCGGTTATCGATTTGCTCGAGCGGGCGCAGGTCCTGCAGTTGCCCGCGGTCCGGGAGGACGCGCGCGATTTCTATCTGAACGTTCTTCCATCGTTGCTCGACAGGAACCCTTATGGCTTCTCGGACGCGTACACGCTCGGATCGTACGGAGAGAAGACCATATCCATTCTCGGCCTGAAACGCTTCGTCGAGACGCTGGCCGACGGCGCAGTCCGGCCGCCCGCTGAAGGCGGAGGAATGTTACGATCCGCGCTTTCCGCATTCGCCGCGAGACGGCCCTCGGACATGCGGCGCATCCTCCAAGAAGATGCGGCGCTCAACGCACGGATTCTCGCGCTGGCGCTCGCCGGCATGCGCTCGGATCTGGAGACGAGATTCGGCGACAGTCGAGAGCTTCTGAAACGATACGATGAGAATCCGACGCTGTGGAGGTACAAGTTCCCGTGGCTCAATGTCTTCGGCGCCGGCCATGCGGCCGCGTTTCACGAGGTCGTCACGCGGTTCCGGGAGGAATACGCCGATTCCCCCGGCGCCGTCATCGATGCCGCTCGTGTTCTCGCGCTGGGCCTGGAACGGGAGGAGGAAGCCGTGTCGCTCCTCCTCTCCCTCGAGGAGAAGGGCGGGCTCGATGCCGAGGGACGGGAATTCCTCGCCCGCGTTCTCCTGCAGCAGAATGAGCCCGAGCGAGCCATTCCGCCCCTGGAAGCCTGCATACGGGACGACC
>JBFZCA010000329.1:0-6243 GCA_041308205.1 Planctomycetota bacterium
AGGAAGGCCGCGGCATCTTCCTCCCGTACGAAGAGTTTCTCAGGCTCTGGCGCGAGGCGCAGCCCAAGCCGCCCGCGCCGGCGCCCGAGGAAGCGCCGGCGCCGGCCGTGATCCGCGGCGGACACTACACGGGCGCCCTCGAGGGCGATGTGGCGAAGTTCACGGTCGTCTTCGACATCGATGCGCTCAGGAAAGGCTGGAGCGAGCTTGCGCTGCCGCTCAAGAACGTCGCGCTCGAGCGCGCGGAGCTCTCCGACCCGAAGGCCGTCTTCGCCGCCAAGGGGGATGCGTACGCGGTCTTCCTGCCCGCGCCGGGCGCGTACAAGGTGACGCTCGCCTTCGCGGTGCGCGTCGCCCAGGAGCCCGGCAAGAAGACGTTCTCGTTCGGCGTCGTGCCGGCGGCGGTCTCGCGCCTCGAGCTCACGATCCCCGAGGAAGGCGCGCGCGTCGAGGTGCAGCCCGTCCTGGCGGTCACGGAGACGACCACCGCCGGCAAGGCCACGAAGGTCCTGGCCTTCCTCGGCAACGCGGCCGAGCTCTCGGTGAGCGTGATGCCGCCCGCCGGCAAGGTCGCCGAGGGCGCCGCCGTCGTGCTCGCATCGCAGGCGATCAGGGCCTATCTGGGCGAACGCATCCTGAGAATCATGGCGGACATCGACTACCAGGTCGTGCGCGGCGAGGTCGGCACGCTCAAGGTCAAGGCGCCCGAGGGCATGCGGCTCCTCTCGGTCAAGGGCGACAACGTCAGGGAATGGTCGCAGGAAGGCGACACGCTGCTCGTGACCCTGCACGCGGCGCTCAAGGATGCGGCCCGCGCGGGCGGCACGTACCGCCTCGCCGTCACGTTCGAGCGCATTCTCGCCGAGACCCCGCCGTCGCTTGCGATTCCGTTTCCGCGCGTCGAGGAGGTCATCCGCGAGGCCGGCTGGGTCGTCTTCAGCCACGACAGCGGCCTCAACGTCCGCGTCAGGACGACGGCCGGGTTGAGCCAGCTCGACAAGGAGGAGGTGCCCGAAGCGCTGCGCGGCAGCCTGGGCGTCGGGTTCAGGTATCTGGCGCAGCCGCTCGCGCTCGATGTGGAGATCGAGAAGATCACGCCCATCATCCACTCGGCGACCACATCGGTCGTGTCGCTCGGCGGCGAGGAGGACGTGTGGGCCGGCTGGGTGGACTACGACATCGCCAAGGCAGGCGTCTTCCGCCTGGTGCTCAAGGTGCCCGCGCGCTGGAACGTCGCCCAGGTGGGCGCCGAGAACACGGTCGAGGACGTCCAGACCGCCGAGGGGCCGGACGGCCTCAAGACGATCACGGTGAACCTGAAGTCGAAGGCGCTCGGCGCCTTCAAGCTGCCGTTCAAGTTCACGGCGCAGGGCTCGGCCGCGGCCGGCGAGGCGACGTTGAGCCCGCCCGCCGTCGCGGACTCGAGCCAGGACCGCGGCATCTTCGGCGTCAGCGCGCCCAAGGCGTTCAACGTGAGCACGGTCGAGCGCCGCGCGATGACGTCGGCCGATGTCGATGCGCTCTTCAAGTCCGGCATCATGAACCAGCTCGGCCCGGACGCGGGCATGCCGCTCACCTACGGCTACCGCGAGGCCGGACCCTCGGTGAAGGTGCGCCTCGAGGCCAAGAAGACCGAGATCGATGTGCTCGCGCAGCACCTCATCGAGATCCGCGACGGCGGCATCGCCGTGACGCACTACCTCGATTTCGAGATCCTGTACGCCGCCGCCGACCGCCTGGCGTTCAGCGCGCCCGCCGCGCTCGACAATCTCCTCAAGGTCGAGGCGCGCGGGAAGAAGGAGCTGCGCAAGGTGTCGAGCGAGCAGGAGCGAAGCGTGTGGGAGCTCACGCTCCAGGCGCCGGCGCTCGGCGCCGTCCCGGTGACGATCACGTACGAGTTCGACCTGAAGGCGCTGGAGCCCGGGAAGCCGTTCTCGTACGAGGTCCAGTTCATCGAGGCGCGCGATGTGCGCGCGCGCAACGGCTTCGTCGCGGTCAGGAAGGAAGGCACGCTCGAGATCACGCCCCAGCCGCGGAACATGGAGACGATCGATGCGGGCGACCTGCCCGACAAGCTCAGGCAGGGCCAGATCTACAGCGCCTTCCGGTACTTCGCGCCCGAGCCGGGGTTGAGCCTCCAGCTCACGCGCTACGAATATCAGACGCTCGCCAACACCGTCGTGAGCCTGCTCAGGATGCGGAGCGTGCTTTCCGAGCAGCGCCGGCTCAAGACCGAGGCGGTGCTCATGGTCCAGAACGCGGATCGCCAGTACCTGGCGCTCAAGTTCGGCCGCGGCGCGGACATCCTCTCGCTGAGCGTCGACGGCAAGGCGCAGAAGCCGCGCCTCCGCAAGGAGGAAGGCAAGGAGGATGCGGACACGCGCCTCGTGCAGATCCCCGCCTCGGCGGGCCCCGGCGGCACGTTCCCGGTCGTGATCGTCTACGAGGAGCCGCTCGGCGAGGGCGCCATGGGGCCGCTCGGGAGCCTGCGCCTCTCCTCGCTCGACATCCTCGAGAACGTGCCGGTCGGCAAGATCGAGCTCGCGCTCTACCTGCCGCCCGACTTCGTGTACATGGGGTGGGGCGGAACGCTGCATCCCAGGTCGCACACCTCGCCGAGCCTCTGGTCGCGATTCAAGGAGCTCTTCAACGCCGCGGTCAAGGCCAATGCCGACACGGCAGCGCCGCAGGCGCAGCAGGCGGCCCAGGCGCAGCCGGCGCCGGGTGCGGCCGCCGTCGATGTGGCGATTCCGCTGCGCGGCACGCTCTACGAGTTCGAGAGCCTGGCCCCGCGCGGCACGCTCGGCTTCATCTACTCGGGAAGGACGCTCTTCAGCGTCGCCGATTTCGCGCTGTTCCTGCTCGCCGCGATCGCCGGAGGTGTGCTGGTCGCCGGGAAGCGCGTGTCGAAGACCGCGATGCTGTGCGCGATCGTCCTGGCGCCGCTCGCCCTCACGTGGTTCATCGAGGGGCCGGCGGTCGAGCTGTGCACATCGCTTCTCGCCGGCGGCATAGTGGTCTTCGGCGTCGCATGGACGGCGGGCGCGGTGCGCGCCGTGCGCACCTGGCAGACGCAGAGGCGGGAGGACGCCGCGGAGACCGCGAAGGATGCGGTGTCCGCCGCCCCGCCCGAGCCGGACCCGTTCCTCGAGGATACGCTGGCCGAGCCGCCGGCGCCTCCCGAGGCGCCCGAGGGCGGCGCGAAGAGGAGCTGACCATGAGGCACCTTGGGCATATGCACACGATCGGCGCGGTGCTGTGGGGCGCGCTCCTCCTCGGGGCCGATGCACAACCGCCGGCCGCGCCGGCAGGCGCTCCGATGCGTATCCGCGAGGTCTACGTCCCGTACCCGGAGTTCCGCGAGCTCACCGAGAACAATCGCGACGGCGTCGTGATGTCGCTCGATGAGTACCGCGCGCTCGTTGCCGGGGCGGCGATGAACGTTCGCGCGGAACCGACGATCGAGCTGCCCCCGATCGATGCGGCCGTGATCGATGTCCGCTACGAGGGAACGATCCTCGGCGGCGCGGTGAAGGTGCGCGGCGCGTGCACGATCGGCGTGGCCGCCGAGGGATGGGTGCGATGCGACCTGGGGAGCGGGTTTCCGAACCTGGGATCGGTCGTGCTGGACGATGCGCCGGGGTGGATCGTCACCGAGAACGCCGCGCCGCAGGGCGGGAACGCCGCGCCGCGCGCGTACCTGCTTCTCCGCGGCAGGGGGACGCACCGTCTCGACGTCGCGTTCACGCTCGGCATTCGCGAGGAAGAGGACCGCTCGATCGTCGAGGGGACGCTGATCCCCTCCCCGAGCGGGCGGTTTCTCCTCGACGTGCCGGGGACGGTCGAGGCGACCGCGGTTCCCCCGCATCTGACCATCGTCCCGAGAGGCGACTCGGCGCACCTTGCGCTCGCCCTCGGCGCGGCGCGCGAGTTCAAGCTCTCGTGGCGGCGCACCAAGAGCCTCGCCGAGCGGGAGACGCTGCTCTCCGCCGCGCACGTGATCAGGTACGTTCCGCGCAGCGACAGCCCGGTCTTCACGTGGAGCGCCTGGATTCAGATCGCGAGGCGGAAGACCAACACGCTCGTCCTCTCGGAGCCGCCCGGCGCGCGCGTGCTCTCGATCGCAAGCCCGCTCGTTCACTCGTGGACGAGGACCGATGCGGGGCTGCACGTGCTGCTCAACGAGCCCATGCTCGGCGAGGTCGTGCTCGAGGCGAAAGGGGTTCTGGCGGCGCCGGGCGAGCGCTACGAGCTCGGCGTGCCGGCCGTTGCCGGCGCCTACGCGGACACGGGCATCGTGGCGCTGTACGCGCCGTCGGGCGCCGAGCTCCGGATCGAGTCGGCCGCGGCGCTGCACGAGGTGGCGCCCGGCGATGGCGGCCTCGGGCCCGGCATCGACACGGGGGAGACCGTGCCCGCCGGCGCGGCGATCGCCCGCGCGTACGCCTACGGATCGCGCGATGCACGCGTGGCGGTGCGCGTGGCGCCGCGGACACTCGCGTTCGAGACCCAGTACACGCTGCTCGCGCTCATCGGCGAGACGAGCGCGCGCATCGAGGGCGTATTGCGCGCGAGCGTGCGGGAGGGCCGGCTGTACCGCCTGGCGTTCACCGTGCCCGCCCCGTGGAAGCTGACGCTGCTCGAGGAGCGGCCGGCGGAAGGCGCCGCGCCGCACGAGATCGCCTGCACGATCAGCGAGGGCGCCGAGTCGTCCCGCGTCGAGGTCCTGCTCGGCAGGGCCGTGGGGCGCGGCGGCGCCATCGACCTCCAGGTGCGGCTGGAGCACGCGACCTTCGGCGAGAGCCGCGCGTGGGAGCGCACGGAGCTTGCGCTCGCGTTGCCCGTGTGCGCGGACGCGGCGCGGAACCGCTGCGACCTCGGCATCGCGATTCCGGCGAGCCTGGATGCGCTGATGGGCGCGCTGCCGGAGTGGCGGACCATGGAAGCCGGCGACCTCGACGCGCGCGGCCTGGGGGCGACGGCGGAAGGGCAGGGCCTCGTGCTCATCGCGGCGCTCACGTCGCGGGCGCGCGAGCCCGCGCTCGGCTTCACGCTCGTCAGGCGCGCGCCGCGCGGCGAGTATCAGGCCGTGACGCACCTCCTTGCGCTGGAGCGCGCGCTGCGCGTCAGGGTCGACATCCAGCTCACGGCCGTCGATCGGCCGATCGAGAGCATCTTCGTGCGCCTGCCGGCGATCGCCGGGCCGAGCACGGTGATCCTGGGCGAGGGCATCAAGGAGATCGAGCCGGACCCCGAGGGCCGGACCGTCAGGTTCGGGACGCCGTGGCTCGGGACGCGGCGGTTCCGCGTCGAGCTCGAGGCGCCGCGCGAGGCCGAGGGCGAGTTCCCGGTCCCCGCCGTCGCGGTCGAGGCCGCGAAGGGCGAGGAGGTGTTCGGCGGCGAGCGACTGCTCGTGCTCCAGAGCCAGGGCCCGGTCGAGATCAGCGCGCCGGCCCTGACCGGCATGACGCCCGCCGATGTCGACGACGTGCCGGAGTTCGCGGAGCCGTGGCGCGTCGGGCGCGTGCTCTCGGCGTACCGGTTCAAGGCCCGCGGCGAGCCCGGGACGCTCCGGTGCGTCGTGCACGGCAGGGCGCCGGTCCTGAAGCGGCTCGTCAGGCAGATGATGCTCGCGACGACAATCGGGAGAGAGGGCGTGGCGCGCACGCAGGCGACGCTGCTTCTGGCCTACTCGCGCGACCAGGATTTCAGGGTGGAGCTGCCGCCGGACGCGCGCGTTCTCGGCGTGACGGTCAATGGCGAGCCCATCCGCACGGTCATCACCAAGCCCGCGGCGGCCTCCGGCGCGAACACCATCGCCATTCCCCTGCCGCCGCAGTCGTACGCGACGGTGGCGGTGACGTACGAGCGGATCGGCGGCGCGGACGCCGCGCTCGGGCGCTCCGGTGCATGGCGCGAGCAGGCGCCGCGCTTTCCCGACATGCCGGTCGGCGAGACCCTGTGGTCGGTGAGCTATCCGCCCGAGTATCTCTTCCAGCTCGTTCGCGACGGCAGCTTCCGCGCGAACGACGCCCGAAACGAGGCGACCATGACGACGTTCGCGGAGACGTTCTTCGGACGAATCCTGCGCGGGCGATGGCCCGTCCTGACGAGCTTCGTAACAATGCGGCCGCAGGGCGATGAGAATGCGCCGGCGCCGCTGACCGTCGAGGAGCGGCGCGGGGCGCACCGGCCCGGCGCCGCCGCGGCGCAGGGGAGGCTCGTGGCCAAGGAGCCGAGATC
>JBFZCA010000330.1:0-4450 GCA_041308205.1 Planctomycetota bacterium
TCTTGCTTCCGGCCTTGCCGGCGGCCGAGCCGGCCGGGGCATCGGAACGCGCCGGGTCCAGCCCGGATGCCGCGCGCGAAGAGGCCGTCGTCTACAAGCGGATCGATGGCCGCGAATTGAAGCTGCACATCGATACACCGGCGGACTGGAAGGCCGCGGACCGGCGCCCGGCCATCGTGTTCTTCTTCGGAGGCGGCTGGGTAGGCGGGAGCCCCGCGCAATTCGCCCCGCAGAGCCGGTACCTCGCCACGCGCGGGATGGTCGGCATCCGCGTCGAGTATCGCACGATTCCGAAGGGCGATCCGGGCCCGCCCCTCGTGTGCTGCGCGGATGCCAAGTCGGCGATGCGATACGTGCGTTCGCACGCGCGGGAGCTCGGCATCGATCCGCAGCGCATCGCGGCGGGCGGCGGCTCGGCGGGCGGACACCTCGCGGCGTTCACCGCGCTGGTGCGAGGCGCCGATGACCCGAACGATGACGCGGCGGTCTCCTGCCGGCCCGACGCGCTCGTCCTGTTCAATCCGGTCTTCAACAACGGCCCGGGCCAGTGGGGCCACGCCCGTGTGGGCGCGCGTTACCGGGAGTTCTCGCCGGCCCACAACATCGGCAAGGATGCGCCGCCCACGGTCGTGTTTCTCGGCGACCGCGACAAGCTCATCGCCGTGCCGGTGCTGCGCGAGTTCGAGGCCGAGATGCGGAAGGCGGGCCGGCGCTGCGACACGCATGTCTATCCGGGCGCCGGGCACGGCTTCTTCAATCGCGACGCCGCCGGCGGAGCCTGGAGAACCCTGACGCTCATCGAGACCGACCGGTTCCTCGCGTCGCTGGGCTGGCTCGCGGGCGCGCCGGCGCTGCAACCTCCGCAACCAGGAGCAGGTGCATCATGAAGACAGTTCTCGGAGTGCTGTTGATCTGCCTGGCGGGAGCATCGCCGGTCGCCCTTGCCGCGGACAGGCCCAACGTGCTCCTGATCATCTCCGACGATCTGCGGGACACGGTGGGCTGCTACGGCAAGCCGGCGGTGAAGACGCCGAACCTGGACCGCCTGGCTGCGCGCGGCGTGCGCTTCGATCGAGCCTACGTGCAGTATCCGGTCTGCAATCCCAGCCGGGCGTCGTTCATGACCGGGATGCGGTGCGAGCAGACGGGAGTGGTCGACAACACGGCGATGTTCCGCACGCGCCTGCCGGACGTGGTCACCATGCCGCAGTTGCTGCGGCGGCACGGCTGGTACGCGGCGTCGTACGGCAAGATCTACCACGTGGGCGAAGCTGCGGGAGAGGTGCGCGCCGGCTGGATGGACGAGGGGAAATCGTGGGACGAGGCCCGGATGTTCCAGCCCACGCCCGCCGGGCGCCGGGGCGAGGTCAGGAATCTCACCGGCGGCGCGCTCACGTGGTGCGCGGTGGGCGCCATGGAGGGTACGGATGACGACCAGCCGGACGGCCAAACCGCGCTGCACGCGATCCGCGCCATCGAGCGGCAGACCGCGGCGGGCACGCCGTGGTTCGTCGGCGCCGGGTTCCATCGCCCGCACGATCCTTTCCTGGTGCCGAAGAAGTACTACGACCTCTATCCGCCCGGCGCGTTGACCTTGTACCGGGACCCGGCGGACATCACGGCGGTTCCGCCGCTCTCCATGCCCGGGGGCGCGTTCAAGACCGCGTTCGACGCCTTCACCGACGAGGACCGCCTCGACTTCCTGCGCGCGTACTGCGCCGGCGTGTCGTTCATGGATGCGCAGGTCGGCCGCCTGCTCGACACGCTCGACCGGCTGAAGCTGTGGGACCGTACGGTCGTCATCTTCGCCGGCGACAATGGCTACCACCACAACGAGCGCGGGTGGTGGAACAAGAACACGCTGTTCGAGCGCAGTTGCCGCGTCCCGCTCATCATCGCCGCGCCCGGGGCGCAGGCGGGAGCGGTCAGCCGGGGGCTCGTGGAGCTGGTGGATCTGTATCCCACCGTGACGGATTTCTGCGGCCTCGATGCGCCGCACGCGCTCGCCGGGCGGAGCCTGCGCCCGCTCCTCGAGAATCCCGCGGGGCCGGGCAAACCCGCCGCGTACACGCTCGTCGCCCGCGGCCGGAGCGCCTACGGGCAGACAGTGCGGACGGAGCGGTGGCGCTTCACGCGGTGGAGCGATGGCGGCGCCGAGCTCTACGACGAGAACGGCGATCGCGAGGAGACCAGGAACCTGGCGGGAGCCCCGGAGCACGCCGCGGCGATTCGAGACCTGCAGAAGCTTCTCGATGCGATCGGCCCGTTTCGTCGTCCCGAGGCCGCCGAGAGCGGCTCCGGCGCGCCGAGATCAGAGAAGAAGCGAGCGCCGCGATGACATTCTCATCGCCGGCGTGAACCCCGCTTCCCGTCAGCGCGGGTTCCACCCGCCGAAGAGGTCCGTCCAGAACTTCTCGGCTTCCCGCGCCTGATCGCCGGGGATCTTCGCCTCGAAGGGCAGCTCCGCCCGGGCCGCGAGATCGGCGATGCAATCGGCGACCGCATCGAGGAGCCGCGCCATGCCCTCGCACGACACGCGGCTCGGGTCGTCGTCGCTCTGGTGATGGAAGAAGCGGCCGGCCGTGCAGTTCGGCCGGATGAGCGTCACGCCGGGGCAGCCGGCGGCGACGAACGGGAAGTGGTCGGCGTACGGCATGATGCCGCCGTTGATCCTGACGCCCAGGCCGCGGCCGGCGAACGCGGCTCTCGCGGTCTCGCTGAGCGCCGCGGGGCCGTTGGCGACCAGCTCGTTCCAGCCCATCCAGGAGCCGATGCTGTCGATGTTGAACATCAACCTCCCGCGGCGCTCGATCTCGGCGCGGCGGGCGCGCACGTACTCGGCGCTGCCGACCGAGAGCTGCTCCTCGGCGCCGAAGCTGATGAGCCGGATCGTCCGGCGGCGCGGCAGCGGCGCCAGGACGCGCGCGAGCTCGAGCAGCCCCGCGACGCCGGTCGCGTTGTCGTCGGCGCCGACCGAATCCGCCTGCGTGTCGTGGTGGGCGCCGAGGAAGAGGACCTCGCCGTCCTGGTCGTCTCCCCGCAGCTCGGCGATCACGTTCTGCGACACGCCGCCGACCATGCCGCCCGCGACCGTGAGCCGCGCCGCCGTCCCGCCGCGCACGCACCATTCCCACGCGTCCTGGTACGCGACGTTGACGACGGGAACGGCGCCGAGGTCGCGCGTGTAGGCGGGGAACATGCCATCGGCGCGCGGGCGCGTCCCCGGATAGCGCACGTCGACGAACATGAAGAACGCGGGCCGCGCCTCGATCAGGCGGCGGTAGACCTCGCGCGATTCGATGTGGCAGCCGAGGTGAACGACCGCCCTGCCGCGCAGCGCGGAGAGATCGGCGCGGCCCTGCTCGGCCGGCGCCTCGAAGAAGACGAGCGGCGCCTCGACGGGCCTGCCGTCCGTGCCGGGCGTGCTGCTGAAGAGCGAGCAGGGATAGGTGCGCCAGGCGCCGTCGAGGAACACCTCCAGGCGCTCCTCCGTGACGGCGCGGCTCCTGACGGGAAACGTCTCGACCGACGCGTCGGCCCCGGCCGCCGAGAACTCCGCAGTCGCGTAGTCCGCCGCCTTCTTCTCGCCGCCTGTGCCGGCGAGCCGCACGCCGGCCTCGCGGCACAGATACTCGATATGCCGCGCGAGATGCTGCGGGGAAACCGAGTTCGCGGTCATGCGGGAATCTCCCTGATCGTGCATGGCGCCGCCGTCGCAGCGGCGGGGCGCCCGCGTCAATGCCCGAAGCGCTCCCTGAGGAATCCGGCCGTGTCCGGCGACGTCGCGAGGTCGACCAGGAAACCGGCGGCATCGCGGTGGGAGCGCAAGCTCTCGATCTCCGTCGCATATGCCTCCCACGGCAATCCCTTGCGGATGAAGAACGCCTTGATCGCATCGAGCTGCTCGCGGAGATTCTGCAGTTCCTTGCGAGCCTCGCCCCGCACCTCGCCGCGTGCCTCGCCTTCGGCGCGCCCCTCTTCGGCCCATACCTCCCAGAAACGCTTTCGCACAACTTCAGGTTCAGTCATGACAACCTCCTGCGGCCGCAAGACATCGTACAGCCTTTCAGCCATGTCACTTCGCCCCTCGGCACACGCGTAATGATAAAGCACGGAGCCGAGGAGTTCCACCTCGCATGGTCTCCAGAATGGTCGCAACCGATCGAAGATGCCGGCGAACTCGGCGCCGGGAAGGCCTTTTATGAGCGCCCAGACGACGTGGAGAAGCGAACACGCGAAGTTGCCCGGCACGGCGAAGTCCGCGTCGCTGCAGTTGAAGAAGTCGATCACCTGGAAGCGAAAATCGGGCAGAAGCTCCTTGAGTTCTTCGCCGCCGGCGATCACGTCGATGAGCCTGGTCGCCCCGGACCAACGCTGCTCTCCGGTGTAGAGGACGATCGGCAGGATGGGCGGCGCCCGGAATCTTCTGCTGCGCCTGATGTCGACGTCC
>JBFZCA010000331.1:0-2756 GCA_041308205.1 Planctomycetota bacterium
GGCTCGTTGCCGAATCCGCCGTCCCCAGCGCGCAGGCCGAAGCACGCCTCGATCAACGCGCCCGTGCCGGAAACCTCGCGGCCGAGATCCTGGAGAATTCCGAGGGCGAGGAAAGCTCCGTACGCGGTGCCCCGCGCCGCGCCGGGCGCGCTCCCGAAGCCGCCGTCGGCCGCGCGCAGCGCGGCGACGCGCGCGAGGATCGCATCGCGCGCATCCTGCCCGAACTCAAGCCCGCAGTCCGCCGCCACGCGCACGAGGCAGGAAAGATGCGCCAGGTCGAGCGCCTCGCCGGCGCCGAAACCCCTCGCGTAGTGCGCGATCGCCTCGCAATCGGGCGCGCGCTCGAGCGCCCGGAGGCAGCTCACGCCGAACGCCGTGTAGTACAGATCGCTGTGGTCGGATCGGCCCCGGAAGCCCCCGTCGGGCATCACCAGGCTCTGCAGGAATTCGCCGACTCGCGGCGCAGCGTCACGCAGCAGCGCCGGCGCCCGCCGCGCCGCCTGCCGCATCGCCAGCCTGATGCTCATTGCAGCAGCCCATCACATCGATTTCGTTGAAGATCTTCGCCACGATGCGCCTGAGGAGCCCCTTGAGGGCCGAGTTCTTGAGGCCGCACAGGCTCCGCACGGCCTCGGTCTTGTAGGCTTCGAGAAGCTCGCGCACCTCCTCCTCGATGCGCAGCTCGGCGCACAGAGCGGCGATGTCGCCCGACAGCTCGGCCGGCACGGCGCCTCGCTCCCACAGCCGGGCGCAGCGCGCCTTGCCGGCCGCATCGGCGCGCTCGTACGCGCAGGCGATGACGAGCGACGGCCGGAGAAGCTCCGCCGCGCCGCTCCGGAAATCCTCGAGGTCATCCCGTATCTGGTAGGCAATGCCGACGGCCTCGCTGAAGCGCGCGAGCACGCTCGCGAGGTCCGGGCCCGCGCCGCCCGCGATCGCGCCGACGCGCAACGCGACCTCGAAGGCCGGCGCGGTCTTGAGCCTGAAGATGTCGAGCACCTCGGCGGGCGCGAGCGGCCGCATGCTGCGCATCCACGCCAGCTCGGCGCCCTGGCCCGTGGCCAGCGCACGATGGCCCTCGGCGACGGCGTGCAGCATCGCCGCCGTCTCCACGGGCGGCGCGCCGCAGGCCGCGATCAGGCGGTAGCCTTCCCCGAGCAGGAAGTCGCCGACGTTGAGCGCGACCGGAATTCCGTGCTCCTCGTGCAGCGTCTTCTCGCCGTACCTGAGGGCGTCCGCGTCCTCGATGTCGTCGTGAATGAGCGAGGCCTTGTGGAAGCACTCGACCGCGAGCGCGATCGTGCGCACGGCCGCCGGCACGGGCCCGTCGGGCCGCGCCTGGAGCGTCTGGTACGCGCTCGCCGCAAGCAGCGGGCGCCAGCGCTTTCCCGCCTTGGCGAGCCACGCGCGCGCGATTTCCTCGGTGCCGCTCCGCGGCTTCCCGAGGAGCTCCTCCATGCCCGCGGGCGCGCACCACGCATCGACCTGCGCGCGCAACCCGTCGAGGTCGAGCTTCGACGTCTCGCCGGCGCTCGAGAGGTGGATGGCGTCCCAGACCCAGTCAAGGTCGACGCTCGTGTCGCTGCACCCGTCGTTCAGGAGCGGCACGGCGATGCCCGGCACCGCGCCGGCCTCCATGTACGGGAACACGCGCTCCAGCACCCCGAGGCAGCTCACGCCGACGACGGCGTCGATCTTGCCGCTCTCGATGAGCGACATGACGACCGGCGAGCCCTCGGCGATCATGACCGCGTAGCCGAGCTCCTCGGCCTCGGTCTGCATCTCGGCGATCGGGCAGCGGCCGCAGCCCGCGCACACAAGACCGAGCGCATCGATCTCGGCCGCGCAGCTCTCCGCATCGCGCATGCACTTGGGGAGGAGGAGCAGCCGCCGTTCGAAGGGGAAGCCCGCCACCTGGCGCCGCCACGCGGCGTTGTTGAGGAGCACGGCGAGGAAGTCGCGATGGAGCACGTTCAGCCGATGGCGCTCGATGAGCGCGCGCACGTGGTCGAGCACCTCCTGGAGCCCGAGCGGCGGGACGAGGCCGAGCGTCCGAGCGTAGTCATCGACAATCGCCCGCAGGCGGTCGCGCTCGTGCTTCGCCGCCGGGACCCTGTCCGACGGCGGACGGCGCAGGTGGAGGCCCCGGCCCGGCGGTGTCGTCGGCATGCTCAGCTCGCTTTCCTCATCGGTGCTCAGGCTCCGCCGCAGCCGCAATCGCACGCCCCGCGCCGCTCCGCTGCGGCCTTCTTGGCGGCCGCCGCCGCGAGCTCCTCGGGCGAGAGCGCATTGATGACCTCGGCGGGCACGCCCAGCGCGCCGAGGATGCCGCCCGCGCATTCGGCGCCCGAGGAGCACGCGCACGCGCGGCGCTCCTCGCCGGCCTGCGCGAGCGCGAAGCGGCGGCCGCCGCTTCGCTTCCGGAGCGCCGCCCGCACGTCATCGCCGACGAGGCTCTTGACATCGACCGGCTCGGCCGCGCGCCCGGCGCCCCCGCTCAGGGCGGGATCCTTGTGCTTGGGGAACATGATCGCCTGCGCGGGGCAGACGCGCGCGCAGGCCGGGCAGTTCGTCTTGCAGTTGGCCGGGTTGACGACGCGCACCTTGCCGGCGTCATCGCGCGCGTACACATCGAACAGGCAGAAGCCGAGGCACTGCCCGCAGTCGGTGCAGCGCTCGTAGTCGATCACCGGGAACCACGGGATCCAGTCGTCCGCCTCGGCATCGGCGGCGGCCTCGCCCGCGCCGCCGCAACT
>JBFZCA010000332.1:0-4469 GCA_041308205.1 Planctomycetota bacterium
CCCTGACCTCGCACGGCTCGCAGACCGCCCCGAGGATGGGGGCGCCCAGATCCCCCTGCGCCGCGGCGCCATCGACCGGGTCGGCAAGCAGGCTGCGCGCCTCATCGAGGTCGATGGCGCGCCCCTCGAGCGATGCGTAGGCGCCCAGGCGCGTCACCCCGCCGATGAGGTCGCGCATGTTGCGGGTCACGCGACGGGCCAGAAACACCAGCACGTCTTCGGAGAGCTGCCGGCGCATGCGCGCATTCTCGTTCCTGAGAATCGCCAGGCGCGCGCGGAAGTCGGGCGCCGACAGCTTGACCACGAGGCCCCCCAGCAGGCGCTGCCGGAGCCTGTCGCCGATGCCGGCCAGATCGCCCGGGTGGCTGCCGCTCGCGATCACGACCTTGCCGCCGCGGTTGCACAGCGCGTCGAACGTGTGGAGGAACTCCTGCTGCGTCTGCTGCTTTCCCGCCAGGTGCTGGAAGTCGTCCACGACGAACAGGTCGAGCGACCGATAGTACGCGCGGAAGCGTTTGATCTGCTTCTGCCGCAGGTTCGCACGAAACGATCCGCTGAACTCATCGCCCGTCACGCACGCGGTCTTCTGGCGCGGCTTCTCCTGCCGGTACGCGTTGGCCAGGCCGTGGAGGAGGTGCGTCTTGCCCGTGCCGGAGCCCCCGTACATGAACAGCGGATTGAAGGCGAAGCGCGGGTCGTGCAGCAACTGGGTCACGGCCCGATAGGCCGCGCGGTTGCTCGCGCCGGGAACGAAGGCATCCAGGCGCCGATGCCGCGACGGCCGCGACGCCGCCGGCGCGCGCGCCGGCGCGTCGCGCTCGCGCGAGAAGAGCGCGCCCGAGATCACGAGCTTGACCTCGGTGCGCTCCCCGAACACGGCGCGCACGGCCTTCACGATCTCGGGCAGATAGCGGCTCTCGATCCACTCCAGCACGAAGCGGTTCGGGGTCCCGAGCGCCAGCGTCCCGTTCTCGTGCTGCACCGGGGCGAGGCGGTCGAGCCAGTGCTGAAAGCGCTCGGCTCCCACCGCGCGGACCAGCGCGGCGCGGACATCGTCCCATGCCTGCGCGACATCCTGCGCGGTCTGCACCGGCACTCCCTCGGACCGTTCCACCTGCTCACCACCTGCGCGCGGCGCTCCCGCCGGGCACGGCGCGGCGCACCCCACGCCGCGCATCCGTTCGGTCGACGCCGGGGCGGAATGGTAGCAGAGGCCGCGCCGCCTGTCAACCCGCAACCTGCGCGCACGGCGAGGCGGGGCCGCTGCGTCCGTCGCCTGCCGCCCGCATCGCAACGACCGTGCATCGGCATCGGGGGGCGTCGTGCGGCTCCGCGCCTTCGTGTCTTCGCGGCGACTTCTTCCCGTCGTCGCGGCGGCACATGACGAAACGTCGGCTCGGGCACGGCGTTTCCTGCGGGGTTTTACCGTTGGATACCGGCGGCGGGCAAGGGATTAAAATTGAGCTGACGCACGATATTGCCATCAGGAAAAACCGCGCGGCCGGCCCGCCCGCGCGCCGCGCCGCGGTCAGAACGACAGGCCCGCAAGCAGCGCATCCACCTGCGCGTCGAAGGCCTGGTCCCGCTCGGCGCTCTTCTCCCAGTGCGCGTAGATCTCGACGATGAAGACCTTGCCGCTCTTGAGCGTGCGCCGGCACAGGTGCACCGCATCGAAGTACACGGGCCCGGGCTGCACGGCGTCCTCGACCTTCTTGTCCTGGCCGGCCGACTGCATGATGAGCTTCCACCCCTCCCAGTTCTTGAAGCGCTTCTCGGCCTTGTCGTGGACGATCTCGGGCTCGGCCTTGATCGCGAAGAAGCGCCAGGGCGGGACGCTGCGCTTGAGCTCGGCAACGCCGTTCTCGAGCTTGAACTCGCGGTTGATCTCGACCGCCGTGATCACGACGGCGGTCGAGCGGTCATCCTCGTCCTCGACGACGATGCGGGCCTGGTCGAAGAACTTGTCGATCCGGCCCGTCGCCGCGGCGCACTTCTGGAGGTTCTCCTCGATGTTCGGCCGCATCGCGGGGTCGATCTTGACCTTGCCGGCATCGACGTCTTCGAGGATCTTCGTCCAGCGGTCGCGCTCGTTCTCGACCGCGGCCAGCGTGCGTTTCTTCTTCTCCTCGACCGGCGCGAACACCCACTTGACGGGCGCGGGACCCTTGGCGCCCTTCCTGGGCGCCGGAAGCGCGAACGTCATCGGAAGGTCCTTGTCGCGAAGCTGCAGCCTGCGCAGCGTGCGCACGTCCGGCTCCGCCTTCCCCTTCGGCGCGGCGCCGCAGAGGAGCATCCCGTACGCCGCCGCCGCGACCCCCAGCACCGTGCTCGCTGCATGCCGTGTCATGGCCGCCTCCTTTCAGTCGAGGGTCCGAGATACTTCCATGATACCCTCGAGAGGAAGGCGGCTGCCAGGCCGGCGAGCCGTGCCGCTCCGATCACTTGGGCGCGGCGGGAGAATCGGTCGTCTTCGGCTCGGGCGCGGTCTTCGCGGCGTCGGATTTGACGGCCGCCTCGGAGTCCTGCTCCGGCGCGCCCGCGCTCTTGACGCTCCCGGCGCTTTCGGCAGTCCCGGCGCTTTCGGCAGTCCCGGCGCTTTCGGCGGTCCCGGCGCCTTCGGCGCTCTTTGCGGCCTTGGCGGCTTCAGCGGCCTCGGCGGCCGCGGCGGCTTCCCGGGCGGTCTCTTCCTGGTGCCACGTCCGCCATGCCTGGACCGCCTCCTGCCGCCTCGCCTCGGGACCATCGTGGTGGAACTCGAAGTCCTTGCCCGTGATCTTCACCAGCGCCTCGTTGGCGGTCTTGCGCACGTACTCGTTCTCGTCTTCGAGCCGGTCGAGCACGTCCTTGATCACGAGGGCCGTGCCGTTCTTCGTGAGGATCTCCATGGTCGCGATGCGCACCTGCGGATTCGCATGGTTCACGGTCTCCAGGAGGAACGGCATGGCCGGCTCCCCGATCTCCATGAGCCGCTGGGTCGCCCGCACGCGGAACTTGCGCTTCTCGCGCGTGTAGTCGTACATATGGCGCTCGATCTCCGCCCTGAGCTCGGGATCGACATCGTCCTTCGTGCGGTACTGCTTGCCGGCGGGAGTTCCCGTGTCCGCGTCCGCCGGAACGCGCTCCACGACGGCGACGGCCTCGGCCTCTTCGACGAGGCGCCGCACGCCGGTCAGCGCGAGCGCCGAATCGCTCACCGAGCCGTCGCGATCGTTCTTCTCGATCGAATCGATCATGTCCAGCTCGACGAAGATGCGGCCGATCTTTCCGATCTGAAGCTCCAGCGTCCGCTCGTGGCGCGCCTTGATGACGCCGTCGATGGCGGTCTGGTTGTTCAGGAACACCGTGTCGGCGCCCGCAGGCGCGACGAGGATACACAGCAGCAACCCTCGGATCATATTCTTCCCCCAATTTCAAGGAAGTTCCTAAGAGACTATAGCGTGTTCGGGCGAAACGGACAACCGAATGCAGCGGGAACTCGCGCCGGCCGCCGCGCCGAGCCGCGCTGCCGCCGGGTCCGCCCCGACCCGCGCGTTTCGCCCTACAGCCTGAACCCTTCTTCCACGGCCTCCAGGCCCATTGCCAGCGCGTAGTTTATCGCCACCCGGCGGACCTGGTCCCTTCCGCCCGGGGCCCACACGCGGCGGACGCGGCAGCCGGCCGCCGTCGCCGCGCCTAGGTACACGGTTCCCACGGGATCCGTGTCCGTGCCGCCGCCCGGCCCCGCGAATCCGGTCGTCGCCAGGCCCAGCGCCGCCCCCTGGCGCCGCCGCGCCGCCGAGGCCAGAGCCTCGGCCGTTGCCGCGCTCACCTCCCCATGGGCCGCGAGGATCTCCGGCGCGACCCCCAGCGCGACTTTCTCGGCCTCGGCGTACACGATCGCGCCCCCGCGGAACACTTCCGATGCCCCGGGCACCGACGTGAGCGCGTACCCCAGGCCGCCTCCCGTCAGCGACTCGGCAACGGCGCACGTCAGCGCCCGCCGCCTGAGCGCGCGCACCAGAACCGTTTCCAGCGCGTCGTCGTTCTCTCCGAAGACATTCGGCTCGAGCGCCGCTTTCACGTCCTGCGCGCGCGCCGCGTACCGTCCCGCAAGATACACGGCAACCACCCACGCCTCGGCGCACATTCCGATCTCTCCCGGCCGCGCCTCGGGACACACGGCCGAGATCCTGCGCTGCACCTCGCTCTCCCCCAGGCCGAAACAGCGCACGATCTTCCAGCTCGGCGCGGCGCCGCCCGGACGCTCGGCTGCCAGCACGCGCCCGACGGGACCCCGCCACATGGTTTCGAGCTCGCTCGGCACCCCCGGCAGCGCAATCACCAGCGCGCGCCCGCGGCGGCACCAGAACCCGGGCGCGGTGCCGGTGGGATTGGGGACAAGCGTGCATCCGTCGGGCAGCAACGCCTGCCGGGCCTGCAGCGGCGTGTACGGCCGGCCCCGGGCCTCGAGGCTCCGCCGCACGAGCGCG
>JBFZCA010000333.1:0-3917 GCA_041308205.1 Planctomycetota bacterium
TGCGGCCGAATTAATCGAAGACGAGAAGCATCTGCACGCCCTGCGAATTAATGAGCACTGACCAGAATTTCTTCATATGGCTCTGACTTAGGGTGACGACGAAGGCGTCCTTCGTCTCTCCCTCCGCGCCGCAGTTCCAGCTGAAGTTGTCGTTCATGCCGTCGCGGTTCTCCTCGCCGTTGTCCTCGTTGTGCTTCTGGTTGTAGGACACGAGGTCCCACAGCGTGAAACCGTCGTGGCTCGTCACGAAGTTGATGCTGTGGTACGGCGAGCGGCCGTCGTACTGGTACAGATCCGAGCTCCCGCCGATTCTGGTCGCGATGGCGGGCACGAGGCCGTCATCGCCGCGCACGAAGCGGCGCACGTCGTCGCGGTAGCGCGCGTTCCACTCGGCCCAGCGCCGCGCGGCGGGGAACGATCCCACCTGGTAGAGGCCGGCGGCATCCCACGCCTCGGCGATGATCTTGCAGTCGGCGAGGACCGGGTCGTGCGCGATGCGCTCCAGAAGCGGCGGGTTGCTGAGCACGCTGCCGTCCTGCGCGCGGCCCAGAATGGACGCCAGGTCGAACCGAAAGCCGTCGACGTGCATGTCCACGACCCAGAACCTGAGGCTGTCGAGCACGAAGTCGCGCACGAGGGGGTGATTGCAGTTGAAGGTGTTGCCGCAGCCCGAGTAGTTGCGGTAGTAGCGCTTGTTCGCGTCGAGCATGTAGTAGGTCGTGTTGTCGAAGCCGCGGAAGCAGAACGTCGGGCCCATGTGGTCGCCCTCGGCGGTGTGGTTGTAGACCACGTCGAGGATGACCTCGATGCCGGCGCGATGGAGCGCCTTGACGAGCTCCTTGAACTCGCGCGCGGCGCTGTCCGGCTGCCGGCCCGCCGCGTACGATGCCTTGGGCGCGAAGAACGACGCCGAGCTGTAGCCCCAGTAGTTCACGAGCTTCCGGCCGGTCGCCGGATTGAGCTTGACGTTCTCGTGCGCATCGAATTCGTAGATCGGCAGCAGCTCGACCGCGGTGATGCCGAGATCCTGGAGATAGGGGATCTTCTCCTGGAGACCGCGGAACGTGCCCGGCGCGAGGACGCCGCTCGACCCGTGGCGCGTGAAGCCCTTGACGTGCACCTCGTAGATGATCGATTCCTTGAGCGGAATCCTGAGCGGCCGGTCGCCCTCCCAGTCGAACGTGTTCTCGATGAGCGCGCACTTGGGCACGTAGGGCGCGCTGTCCTCGGTGCTGAACGACGCGTCGCCCTCCTCGATGCGGTAGCCGAGGAGCGCGGGGCTGTCCCAGACGAACCGGCCCACGAGGGCCTTGGCGTACGGGTCGACGAGCAGCTTGTGCCAGTTGCAGCGATGCCCGCGCTGCACGGGGTCGTAGGGGCCGTCGACGCGCCAGGCGTAGGTCCAGTCGCGCGGCATGTCGTCGACGTGAATGTGCCAGATGTCGCCGGTGCGGTGGACGTGGGGCGTGAGGTGGATCCGGATCTCCTTGGCTTCGGGCTCGGGCGGGAACAGGCACAGCGTCATGCCGGCCGCGGTGCGCGAGTACACGGCGAAGTTGACGCCCGCGGCCGTGAAGCTCGGCCCGAGCGGCAGCGGGCTCCCGGGGTGCGTCGTCAGCGTCTGCGCTCGCGTGCTCGTCATGAGCGGCTCCGGAGAGGACATGCGGGATCTCTACTCGTCTATTGCTGCACGGCGGTCATTGCCGCCTCCTACGCGAGGTAGAAGTCGCACCGCCGGCACATTATACCCGCCAAAGTATACCTCAGCCGGGCCTCGCGGCGCGCGAGGATATCCGCGAGCGTGTCGCGCGCGAGGTTCCCGTAATCCTCGTTCCCGGCAAGATCGTGGCAGCAGGCGAGCACGGCCCCGTTCCAGGCGGCGAAGAGGCAGTGCCGGTAGATCCAGCAGTCATCGCGCGCGGCGGGAGCGGCCGGCGCATCCGGCGTGAGGAATCCGCCGCGGTTGTGCACGGGGCCGGCATAGACGGCGCATGCGCCCCGCGAGCGCCATGTGCGCTCGACGGCGGCCTTCTCGGCGCGGTTCGCGGCCGTCACGACGAAGTTGACGGCGACGGGCACGCGTCCCGCCGCGCGCGCGAGCAGCCCGGCGAGATTACGTTCCGCGGCGGCGAAATCGAGCCCCGGCGCGACTTTTCGAGCGGTCGCGGCGGTTGCGGCGGGAACGCTCGCGTGGAAGAAATCGACGCCGGCGGCGATGAGCGCCTCGGCCAGATCGGCGCAGAGGCCCTCGCCGTTCGTGACGACGCCGATAAGGGTCGAAAGCGGCGCGCGCAGCTCCCGTACGATTCCCGGCAGGTCCGGATGCAGGGCGGGCTCCCCGAATCCGCTGAGCAACACCGCCCGCGGCTCGGAAGGGGCGATTGCGGCGGCGATGCGGCGGGCGGTATCGGGTGCGAGCTCTCCGCCGGGGCGGGCGAGCGCATCGCGCGGGCAAAACGCGCAGCGAGCGCCGCAGCGGGTCGTCGGCTCGATCTCGAGGAGCGCGAATCCTGGTGCGTGTGTGAAAACCGTTTCCTGAAACTCGCGATAGGCGGAGTCTATGAAAGCGTTACTTCTAAGGTCAAAGCCGCTTGCTGCCGAATCATCAGGAGAGCGGGAGGCATCCATGGCCACAGTATACATTAAGGGCGATCCTTGCAGCGAGGAGGAGCGGGCCGAGTTGCTCGCCGCCGCCTTTGATGAGTTCATGCTCAGGACCTCGATCGAGCAGCGCCGCTTCCTGCGGAAGTTCGGGTTCCAGGAAACCGAGATCGATGGGATCCTGAAGAACCCGGGCACGCTCGAGTGGAGGATCAAGGGCGAATAGCCCCCGCCGGTTCCACCCCAGGTTTTTTCGCTCGGACGCGGCCCCCGCTATTCTTTTTTGCCCGGATGGGGTGTACTATATGCCTTTCGCCGTCGGGGTGCCGGTACGCGGCGGTGCGGTCTTGGCTGCATCCTGCCCCGCCCCTTTGCCATCGGAACGGGACGGCGAGGCGCACGGAGCTGATGCACAATGACGGAATTCTCAAGCGAGCTCAAGACGAAGATTCAGCGCATCCTCGGCGTCCACGGCGCGGAGCTTGACCAGTACGAGCCCGCCGACCTGATCGGCGAGCTGTGCGACACGGTGTTCATGCTCGATGAAGGGAAGGTCATCTCGCAGATGACCGTTCTCAGGGAGAAGCTGACATCGATCAACGGCCGCATCTGGAGCCTGCTCGGCCACCACGACCCCAAGAAGGCGCGCGAGAACTTCAACGGCATTGCGGAGCTCGAGCGCTACGTCGGCGAGATGAAGCGCCGCGGCGGCAAGGCGGGCGACGCGCACGCGCAGCCCGAGCAGCCGGAGGCGGACGCGGGCCGGGAAGAGGACGACGAGCGCATCGAGAAGCTCGAGCGGCAGGTCGTCGAGGTCCAGGAAGACCTCCAGAACCTCTTCCACACGCTCATGGAGGTCGAGAAGCTGGAGGACGAGGCGGGTCTCGGCCGCGCGTAAAACACGCGCGCGCGCGCCGGTCCCGGCACCCATGAGGGCCGTGAAGGGGGAAGGGCGGGAGCGGGTCGCCGGCATCGTGATCCGCGGCGCCGCGCAGCACAATCTCGCGGGCTTCGATCTCGCCATCGGGTTCGACACCCTGACCGTCATCTCGGGCGTCAGCGGGTCCGGAAAGTCGAGCCTCGCCTTCGACACGCTGTACGCGGAAGGCCAGCGCCGCTACGTCGAGACCTTCTCGCCGTACGTGCGCCAGTTCCTGGAGCGCCTGCCGCGGCCCAAGGTCGAGGCCATCGAGCACATCCCGGCGGCGCTCGCGATCCAGCCCTCGCGCGGCATCAAGGGCTCGCGTTCCACGGTCGGCACCCTCACCGCCATCAACGACTACCTCAAGCTCGTCTTCGCGCGCGCGGGCGAGGCC
>JBFZCA010000334.1:0-4278 GCA_041308205.1 Planctomycetota bacterium
AGCGCCGCGGCCGGCGCGTGGGCGCGCGAGGGCCGCGAGGGCAAGCCGCTGCGCTTCACCTACATCATCTTGATGGGCATGCCGCTCTCGCAGACGATCTACTCGTTCGTGTTCATGCTGATCGGCCTGAAGCGGCTCGCCTACGACCCCGTGGCCCTGAGCGCGAACGCGGGCGCGGTGATCGGGCTCGGCATCTCCTGCGGCCTGGCCCAGCTCTTCAGCGCGTGGATGCAGGGCAGGATCGGCGCGGCGGGCGTGCGCTGCCTGTCGGAAAGCGAGGGCAAGGGCTTCGCATTCCTGGTCATCGCCATGGGCATCGCCGAGACGGTCGGGCTTTTCGGCTGGGTGCTGCTCTTCCTCGTGCTGCCGGTGGTGACGCGATAGCGCGGGCGCGGCGCCTGCGCCGCGGAGACGGCCATGGGAATCTACGATCGCGAGTACTATCAGGAGGGGCGGCGGTTCCGGCTGCAGTTTCCGCTCGGGCCGCGCTGGCGGACGTCGGCGGTCGCGTGGATCATCGGCGTGACGATCGGCGCGTACTTCGTGCAGCTCATCCTCGAGGGATCGCGGCTCCCGCCCGTGCTTGCGTGCATTCCCTCGAAGGTCGTCGAGGACTTCCAGGCCTGGCGCCTGCTCACGGCCGCCTTCTGCCACGCCGACCTCGGACACCTCTTCTTCAACATGCTGTGCGTCTTCTTCTTCGGGCCGCAGATCGAGGGCCTGTACGGGCGGCGCGACTTCACGGTCTTCTATCTCACGGCGGCGGTCGCCGGCAACGTCGCGTTCACGGCCGCGGCGTACGCGTCCGGCAACGTCGATCAGCCCGTCATCGGCGCGTCGGGGGCCTGCTACGCGGTGCTCGTCCTGTGCGCGTTCTACTTCCCGCGCCAGATCGTGTTCCTCTTCATCGTGCCGATGCCGCTCTGGCTCCTGAGCGCGTTCTTCGTCCTCAAGGACGTGCTCAGTCTCTTCAACCCGCACGCCGACCCGCTCGTCGCGTACGTCGTGCACCTCGCGGGCGCGGCGACGGGGGCGCTCTACCGCTTCGTCGATCTTCGCGCGGGAACGCTGCTTGCCCGCGTTGCGCACTTCCGCGCCCGCAGGCGGTGGCGCCGGGCGCTCGAGAAGCGCCCGGAGGCGCCTGACGGCGTGCCGCGTTTTCTCGAGGACATCGAGCAGCAGCGCCTCGACCGGCTGCTCGCCAAGATTCACGAATCGGGCAGGGAGAGCCTCACCGCCGAGGAGCGCGAGTTTCTCGACCGCATGAGCGAACGCTACCGGAGGCGCACGTGATTCCCCAGGCGGCGTGCGTCCCGTACCGGCGCGCCGGCGATGCCTACGAAGTCCTGCTCATCACGAATCGGAAGGGAAAGTGGGGCCTCCCGAAGGGCATCGTCGATGCGGGAGAGACGCCGCAGGAGACGGTCGCGAAGGAGGCGCGCGAGGAGGCCGGCATCACGGGCGCGGTCGAGAATGCCGTCATCGGCAACTTCACCTACGCCAAGTGGGACGAGACGCTGGAGGTCGCGGTGTACCTCATGGAGGTCGCCGAGACGCGCCCCGATTTCCCGGAGTCCGCCTTCCGCCGCCGCGAGTGGCTGCGCCCGGAGGACGCGCTCGCGCGCATCCGCGGCCGCATGTACGACGTCCTCCGGCGCGCGGTCGAGATTCTCGACGAGCGCTTCGGGAAAATCGGGGACAGGCACTGATTTGTCATCCGAGTGCAAGGATGAGTTCCCCCGTCGTGGACGACAAATCAGTGACTGTCCCCGATTTTCCCGCCTACACGCCCAGATCGCCGGCCCAGAGCGCTTCGAGGAACTGCTGCCACGGCAACGCGTCGATGCCGGGGGCGATCGCGCGCTTCTCCTTCTCCAGGCTGACGAGGACGGCGCGGCGGACGCGATGCTCTTCTTTCAGCGCCGCGAGCCCCCTCAGATCGCCCGCGTGGAGGCGTTGCGCGCCCTTCGTCTCGACCGCGAGCTCCATGTCGCCGAGCACGAAGTCGACTTCTTGTCCGCTGCTTGTGCGCCAGAAACGGAGATCAAGCTCGGGCTGCGCATAGGCCTGATACGCGCGCAGCTCCATGAGGATGTAGTGCTCGAACGCCTTCCCGAACTCGGGCGAACCCAGGCGTGGCGCTCTCCTCGCCAGGTAGTTCGCAACGCCGATGTCGAACAGGTAGAATTTCTCCGTTTCTATCAGACGCCGTCCCTTCGCCTTCCTCCAGGGTGCGACGCGCTGCCCTAGCAGCGTGTCTTCCAGGATCTGGAAGTACCCGCGCACGACCTTGGCGCTCACGCCGGTTTCCCGGGCGACGTTCGTGTAATTGAGAAGCTCGCCGGATGTCGCGGCGGCGACTCGCAAGAACTCCGCAAACGCTGGTATGCGCTGCTCGACGGCTTCCGCCGCGATCTCCTCCTTGAGATAGTCGCCGACATAGGAGCGAAGATCCGCCACCGGGTCCTCCGAGAGGAAATGCGGCGGCAGCAGGCCGGAGACGAACACGCGCTCGATGTCGAAGCCTTCCGTCTCGAAGAACGTGAGCGGCGCCATCGTGAAACGCCGCGCGCGACCGGCCAGGAGGTTGGCGTGCGAACGCCGGAGCTTCCTGGCGCTCGAACCGGTGAGCAGGAAGGACATGCCCCGATTCTCGATGAGCCAGTGGACCTCGTTGAGCAAGTCCGGAACCATCTGGACCTCGTCGATCACGATGAGATCCTTGTGGTCCCCGTAACGCTCGCGAAGGAGCGCCGGCCGAGAGGCGTAGTCCCCGAAGACATCCGTCTTCAGGAGATCGATGACGACCTTGCCGGGGAACGTGCGCCGGATCCAGTAGCTCTTGCCGGTTCTCCGAGGCCCCCAGAGGAACGCCGACTTCCTTGAAGGAAGCGAGATACGCAAACGTCGCGAGATAATCTTACCCACAAGGGAAGTTTATCCGGATATTCTGCCCTGCACAAGTGAAATCCGGGGACAGTCCCCGATTTCCCGTCCCCGATCCCCCCCCTCAGACCGCGTCCGGCACGACGTACGGCGGGCGGTAGGTGCGCGTCAGGAGCGCGTTCGCCTCGGCGTCGCCGGCGAAGGTCTCCTTCTCGCCGTCCAGGACGAGCCTCCGGCCGCCCACCCGGTGCGAGATGTTGCCGAGGTGGCAGAGGAAGGTCGAGAGATGGCCCTCCTCGATGTCGGCCGCCGGGCGCGCGCGGTTCCACATGCACTCGATGAAGTTCTGGATGTGCGGCGCGGTCGACTGCCTGCCGTGGCAGAACGGGCCGGGCGAGCCATCCTTGTTCCAGACCTGCCAGCCGTCGCCGTGGCGGCCGAAGACCATGATGCGGTCGCTGCCGTAGATCTCGATCTTGGTCGCATCGAGCTGCCAGAAGGGGAAGACATCGGCGTCGCGCTGCTCGCCCGCGCTCTTGCGCATGTACGGCGTCCAGAGCGTCATCTCGAACGTCATGAGCATGTCGTCGTACTCGTAGGTGACGATCTGGGTGTCGGGCGTCGCCTGCGTGTCCGTGAGCTGGAACACCCCGGCCGCGCAGGTCACGGCGCGCGGATAGCGCGTGCCCGCGAGCCAGCGCGCGAGGTCGAGCTGGTGGACGCCGTCGTTGATGATGTCGCCGCCCGAGTACTCCCACTTCCAGTTCCAGGTGCCGCCGTAGAAGTGGTTGGGGTTGAAGCGCCGCGCGGGGGC
This sequence comes from Planctomycetota bacterium, assembly GCA_041308205.1. Lineage (GTDB taxonomy): Bacteria > Planctomycetota > UBA8108 > UBA8890 > UBA8898 > UBA8898. The sequence goes on from JBFZCA010000334.1 coordinate 3,701, forward strand.
CGGGCCGAGCCACTTGTCGTAGTCGACGCCGGCGGGCGTGTCGCCGTCGGGCGCGTCCGAGAGCATGCCCCGGTCCTTCATGTTGTAGACGCGCATGAAGCGGACCTTGCCGAGCCCGCCGCCCTTGATGTACTCGAACGCCTGCTTCGCGTACGGGGCGCTCCGGCACTGCGTGCCGAGCTGGACGACGCGCTCGTACTTGCGCGCGGCCTCGACCATTTTGCGGCCTTCCCACGCGTTGTGCGACGCGGGTTTCTCGACGTAGACATCTTTTCCCGCCTGGCAGGCGAGGATCGTCGCGAGTGCGTGCCAGTGGTCGGGCGTGGCGACGACCGCCGCGTCGAGGCTCTTGTCGTCGAGCATCGCGCGCAGGTCCTGGACCGCGGCGGGCTTCTTCTTCTGCACCTTCTCGATCGCCGCGGCGCGCTGCTCGAAGAGGCGCGAGTCGACGTCGCAGATGCACGCGACCTCGGCATCGGCGCGGCTCGCGAACTCGTGGGCGAGCGCGCTTCCCCGGCCGCGCACGCCGGCGACGCCGACGCGGATGCGGTCGTTGGCGCCCGCGGCCCTGAGCGCCG
>JBFZCA010000335.1:0-3816 GCA_041308205.1 Planctomycetota bacterium
GAGCGCCTTCGCATACGCGGTGAGCGCCGCAAGATGCTCGTGGTACGCGGGCAGCTCCGGAGCGAAGCCATCGGCGCCGAAGGCGATGCGATCCGGCGGAAAGGGCGGCCAGACCACGGACCGCGCGCCCCACAGAAAGGCGAGCTCCATGTGGTGGCGCACGCGGGCGGGCGTCACGGCCCAGTTGCCCTCCTCGGGCAGAACGCACGAGATGCCGCGGCCTTCCGCGGCGGCGATGCCCGCGGCGGCGCGCACGTTCCAGCCGAGGTGCGCCCCCATCGCGGAGTAGGTCCACGTCGCGAGCGCCACGCCGCCCACGTTCGGCACGACGAAGGGCAACGACGGGTCCCTTGCATCGATGCAGTTTCTCAGCGCCCCGCCGGGCGCGTCGATCTCGCGCGCCAGAGTCCCCAGACGCACGCGCACGACTTCCGTGCGCTCGCCGATGTCGTAGACCAGCGCCGCCAGCTCCGTGCGGGCGAGATCCTCGCCGTAGCGCTCCCTGTACCGCGCGCCGAAATCCTCGGGCCACGGGCAGCGCCGTTCCTCCCGTTCGATCACCGGGCCGAGCGCGAACGAGAGCCGCGCCCGCGGGACCTTCGCCTGAACGACGCCGAAGCTGAGGAGCGCCCAGACGCCTTCGGGCACGTTCCAGGAGAACGCGCCCCCGGCGAGCCGAGGCGTCAGATCGACGAGGCTCCCCTCGTCGATGTTCTCGTTCGCCGTCACCTTGCCGGCAAGCAGCGCGGCGAGCGCAGGCGGCGCGGACGGAATCCGCTCCTCGCGCGGGCCGATGACGCGCCGCTCGCTCCAGACCAGGAACGGCCGCTCGTCGTGCTCGTCCTCGCCGAATCGGAAGGTCTCGATGCGTCCCAGCGTACCGTCCAGGTGCCCGCCGCCGCGCCCGATATCGACCGCGGCGTGCGCGAAGCCCGCGCGCGCAAGCGCCGCGGCGACGCCTTCGAGGCTCCCGCCCGCGTTCCCGCCGACGAGCGCGTACATGCCGTCGGGCTCCGCGGGCGCCGCGAGCGCCGCGGCTGCGGCGCAGGCAAGCAGGAGGCTCATGGGGCCCCGCGCGCGACGCGCGACGCGAGCGATGCGACCAGCCCCTCGAGCGGCACGAGCTCCTGCCGGCTCTCGCCCATCGCGCGAAGCTGGACCTTGCCCTCGGCAAGCTCGGCCTCGCCGATGATCACGGCCAGGCCGGCGCCCGTGCGGTCGGCGAGCTTCATCTGGGCTTTGAGCCCCTTGTTGCCGAGGCCGAACACCGCGGCGACGCCCGCCCGGCGGAGGGCCTCGGCGAGCGTGAAGGCGGCCTCCTTGGCTTTGGCGCCGATGTAGGCGATGAAGACATCGGGCGCGCGCGCCGCGCGCGGCGAGCGCTCCGCGGCCTTGAGCGCGAGAATCATGCGCTCGATGCCGCCGGCGAAGCCCACGCCCGGCGTCTGCGGGCCGTCGAGCATCTCCGCGAGGCCGTCGTACCTGCCGCCGCCGAGCAGCGTTCCCGCGTCGGGCGCCGCCGCGCTCACGATCTCGAAGACCGTGCGCGTGTAGTAGTCCAGGCCGCGGACGAGCAGCGGCGACTCCTCGACCTCGATGCCGGCCCGCGCAAGGAGCGCCCGCACCTCGGCGAAGTGCCCGCGGCAGCCCGCGCACAGATCGTCCCCGAGGAGCGGGACGCCGGCGATGGCGGCCCGCGTCTCCGGTTCCTTCGAATCCAGCACGCGCAGCGGGTTGCGATCGACCCGCTCGCGGTCAAGGGCGCTCAACCGGTCCCGCCGCTCGCGCAGAAACGCGGCGAGCTTCGCCAGGTAGGGCGGTTTGCACGCGGGGCAGCCCGTGCTGTTGACGAGCACCCGCAGCGCCCCGAGGCCGAGCGCGGCGCCGAAGCTCGCCGCCATCGCCAGCAGCTCCGCATCCGCCGCGGCGTCGTCCGTGCCGATGATCTCGGCGTTGACCTGATGGAACTGGCGGTACCTGCCCGCGCCGGGCCGGTCGCGCCTGAACATCGGGCCGATGCTCGCCAGCTTCACGGGCTGCGGCCGCGAGCGCATGCCCTCCTCGAGGTACGACCGCATCACGCCCGCCGTGAACTCGGGCCTGAGCGTCAGGTTGTCGCCGCCCTTGTCGGTGAAGCAGTACATCTCCTTGTCGACGATGTCCGTGCCCTCGCCGACTCCCTTCAGGAAGACGACCGTCTGCTCCAGCACCGGCGTGTCGAGCCGGCCGAAGCCGTAGCGCTCGCACACGTCCCGGAACGTCCGCCGCAGGTGCTCCCAGTAAGGCTGCTCCTCGGGGAGAATGTCGTGCATGCCGTACGGCTTCTGGTATGCCATGGCTAGTGACAACGGATTCCGTGGTCCCGCGCGGCTTCCCTGGAGAGCGCCGCGGCCTCGTCTTCCCGGTCCTCGCTCGACAGCAGCGCATAGAGGTCCTGGTAGGCGCGGCCGAGGGCCGCGCGCGCCTCGGGCCGGGCCTTGAGCGCGGCGATCAGATCCCTGTACACCTGCACGCCCTCATCGCGGCGGGCGGCATGGCAGAGGAACGCCGCGTGCCTGAGCTTCGCCTCCCAGAGATCGGGAAGGTCCGCAATCACTGTCTGATAGATTTCACCGGCGCCGAGCGCATCGCCCATGTAGCGCATGAAGTCGGCAAGATCGAGCCGCGCGAGCGCCTTGGCCTCCGGCTCGGCCAGGGTCTCGACGATGCGCTCCAGAACCGCGAGCGCCTTCTCCATGCGTTCCTGGCGGATGAGGTACGCCGCCAGGTACTTCAGGAACTGGGGCAGGCGGTCGCACTGGGCGGCAAGGGCTTCCATCGTCCGGTGGAGGTCCTCGGTTTCCTTGAGCTTCTTCTGATGCTCGTAGCCGTCGGCAAGCGCCGCGAGGCGCTCGAGCCGTACGAGCGGGTCGTTGCCGTCGGCCTGCCGGAGGCGCTCCTCGGAGGCGAAGCCGAAGGTCGTGCTCCTGGCGGCCGCCGGAAAGAACTCGGTCTTGAAGTTCTCGGCGTGCAGCCCCGCCTGCGCCAGGCGCTGCCTGATCGCGGCCTCATCGCCCCGCAGGAACGGCTCGCCGTCGCGCCCGAACTCGATCGGGTTCTTCCCCGCCTCGGGAAGGATGTCGAGCGCCTTGCGGGCGGTCTTGGGAAGCGGGAAGCGGAAACGGTTGGCCCACGCGATCGCCGCGTGGACCATGGCGGACGCCGCCTCCGGATCGATCGCCGCGCGCTCCCCGCGCCGCACGAAGGCGTCGTACGCCTCGGGCGCGAAATGCCGCGGCCCGAGGCAGTCGTTGAGTCCGAAGCCGTCGCAGTCGATCAGGAACTCGCAGACCTCGTAGCCGCCGTCCTGGTGGACGCGGCTCAGAACGACGAAGGCGTAGCGCGTCTTCTTCCAGTCCGCGTTGACGAACGCGTGTTTCAGGGGCAGGCTCTCGAGCGGCACATGCTCGCGGCTGTACCGCTCCTTGGCCTTCTCCTGGCGCTTGGCCTTCTTCTTCTCGAGCTGCTTCTTGCGGCGTTGCTCGGATGACATGGACACCTCCAGCGATACGGCGCCGCCCGCCGGCGCCCTGCCGCGGAGCAAGTGATTATGCGTGCTCGCGGCCGGGTTGTCCAGGATGCGCGGCCGTTCGCGCTGTGCTCCCCGCGTTCGCGATGCCCTGTGCGCGGGGATGTCTTCCATTCGCGCGGCTGCTCCCCGCGTCCGGGGAGGAAGGAAGGACGATGCCACGAAGGCACCAAGCATCCGCGGTGAACCACCGCCCGCTCTGGTTGCACCCGAGACCCTTCGTGCCTTCGTGTCTTCGTGGCCTTTCT
>JBFZCA010000336.1:0-4305 GCA_041308205.1 Planctomycetota bacterium
CCGTCGCGCCGTGTCCCTCGGCGCTCTCCCTGCGCGCGCGGTGGATGTCGTTCTTGAGCACGGCCGTGGTCTGGGGGCTCGGGGCGGCGGCGCGGTCGGCGGCCGGAAATGCGCGGCGGATCGTATCGCGCGCCGACTCGACGAGGTCGCTGCTCTCGTCGTGCGTGAACTCGCGAACCACGCGGTCGAGCGCCACGCCCTGAATGAACTGCATGACGTAGTAGTGGAAGCCGGCGTCGTGTCCCACGCCGAAAACCGGGACGATGTTCGTGTGGTGCAGCCTCGCGGCGGTCTGGGCCTCGCGCTGGAAGCGCTCGATCTGGCGGGGCTCGAGGAGCGCCTGACGGGGCAGGATCTTGACCGCGACGCGCCGGCCGAGCGATTCCTGCTCGGCCTCGTACACGAGGCCCATGCCGCCCCGGCCGACCTCGCGCACCAAATGGAAGTCGCCGAGGCGCTGCGGCAGAACGGAGGCGTGCGACGCGGACCCGCCCGGCGAGCGGTTGGTCTTGAGCTCCTCGAGCGCCATGATCGTCGGAAAGATCTCGCGGATCTTCGCCTCCATCTCCGGATGACGCGTCACGTACTCGTCGACGGTGGGGCATTCGCCGCGGCGCTTGCGCTCCACGAAGTCGGAGGCAAGGCCGTCGAGGAGCTCGATCGGGTCGGGGTTGCCGGGTCGCTCATCCATGGGGACTCCTGTGTGTTCGCATCGCGCGTCTCATCGTCCGGACGAGGTGCCGGACGCGAATCCCGGCAACTCGGCGAGGATCTCCTTCAAACGGCCGAGCGCCCGCATGTAACGCATGCTCGCGGCTTTCTGCTGGATGCCGAGCACCTCCGCGGTCTCGGTGTTGGTCAGCTCCTCGAAATGCCGCAACGCGAGCACCTCGCGGTCGAGCGCATCCATGCGCTCGATCGCCTCCTCGAGCTTGCCGTGGAGCTCGGCGCGCATGGCGGCCTGGCTCGGCGAGGTGAGGCTTCCCATGAGCTGCAGGACGAGCGAGGTGGACGTCGCGAACGGTTTCTCGCCGCCGGCGAGCGGCACATCGCGGCGGGCATCGCGCTGCCGGGCGCCGAAATGCCTGCGGTAGACATCGAGGAACGTCTGGCGCACGATCGCCCGCAGCCACACGAGAAACGACATTCCCCGGTTCTCGGCCAGGTGCGGAAGGCGTTGGGCGGCGTTGAGATACGATTCCTGCAGGATGTCATCGGGGTCGAGGCGCGTGCGCAGGCGCGGATCGAGCCAGAAATCGACCATGCGCCAGAGGCGCAGGCGGTGCGCCGAGAAGAATTCGGCCAGCGCGGCCGTATCCCCCTTCTCGGCGCGGGCCCGGAGGTCCGTGCCGTTCGTGTCGTCGGCTTCAATGCTCATGACTACCCGGAATAACGCGGTGCCGGCCGTCCGTTCCACCGTCCCCCGGTGGTATGAAGATTGTCACATGCCGGCGCGGGACGGGCAAGGAATGAGCGCGAGGCGGAAACTGCGAGACCGGCGGTGGAAGATCGGTTCGGTTGTGCGTTACTAAGGACGGCAGATTCGAGGCGCCCCGAGACACGGCCGTCTCTGTTGCGGCCGGGCGCCCCATGGAACGCGTCAGTTGTCACGAAAGGAGGACACGATGCGACGGTTGAGTCACTGCTGGAAGCTTGCGTGCGCCGCACTGCTGGGCGCGGCGTTGTTCACGCCCGTTCTCGCGGCCGAGGCCGGGGGCGGACGCCGGGGCGGGGATGGACAGCCGCCCGACCAGGAGGAGATGCGGAAACGTTTCGAGGAGTCCAGGCAGCAGGCCGCAACGCGCATGAAGGAGCAGCTCGGCTGCACCGACGAGGAGTGGAAAGTCATCGAGCCCAGAATCCAGGCCGTGCGCGATGCCCGCGAGAAGAGCTTCGCGGGCCGCATGGGCATGGGGATGTCCGGACGCGGCGCGCGCGGCGGTCCCGGACAGGCGCCCGGACAGCCGGGCGGCCGCGAGGGCCAGGAGCAGAACGAGCTCCAGAAGGCGTCCACCGCCCTGCAGGCGGTGATCGACAAGAAGGACGCCAAGCCCGACGAGATCAAGACGGCCCTGGCGAAGCTGCGCGATACGCGCAAGAAAGCGCAAGACGATCTCGCCAAGGCGCAGAAGGGCCTGCGCGAGGTGCTGTCGCAGCGCCAGGAAGCCGTGATGGTTCTCCAGGGCATGCTCGAATGACCTCGGCGCGATGGAGCGGCGCCGGCCGGTTGCGGCGCCGCTCCGTCGCGGTTGCATCCCGCGCGCGGCTCGCCGCTCGCGAGACGTGCGCGGCGCGCGCAGATGGCCAGGGCGCCTCCTCCCTGCCACGGCGATGGAAAGAAGATTTGCCGCGAAGACACGAAGGCAAAGGGGCAGGAAACGCGCTCGCACTCGAAGGCCGGCCTGCGGGTGATTCTCTCCGCCCGCACCCGGAGCTCCCATGAACGCCATTCTCGAACACATGGTCAGGGACGGTCTTCTGAGCCGCGCGGGCGTCGAGCGCGTGCGTGCGCTCCGTGCCGATGGCGTCGGGCTCGACGATGCGCTGCGGCAAAGCGGGGAATCGGACGAGACGCGGCTGCTCGAGTACCTGTCCAAGGAGTTCGGGATTCCCTGCGTGTCCCTGGAGACCTGCGCCCCGGACGCGGACTTCCTCTCGCGCTTCCCCGCCAAGCTGCTCCTCGACCACCAGATGCTCCCCCTGCGCGAGGACGCGCAGGGGTTGCTTGTCGCCACGAGCCGGATCTTCGACAGCGCGCCCTTCGATGAGCTGCGGCTCGCGAGCCGCCGCGATGTCGCCCTGGCGCTGGCCCCGGCGGCCGAGATCAGGCGGCATCTCACGCAGCTCCTCGGCGTCGGCGCGGACACGCTCCAGTCGCTTGCCGCCGAGCGCGACGCGATCCAGGTTCTCGACCAGGGAATCACCGACGAGGTCGAGATCACGGACGCGGCGGCCGACGCCTCGATCATCAAGTTCGTCAACCAGGTGCTCGCCGAGGCGATCGGCAAGCGGGCGACCGATGTCCACTTCGAGTCGTTCGAGAACCAGCTCCGCGTGCGCTACCGGGTCGACGGCGTGCTCGTCGAGGCCAACATTCCGGCGTCGGTGAGCCGTTTCCGCGCGGCCATCGTGTCGCGCCTGAAGATCCTGAGCAATCTGGATATCGCCGAGAAGCGCCTGCCCCAGGACGGCCGCGTGAAGCTCAAGGTCGCGAACCGCGAGATCGACGTGCGCGTGTCGGTGATCCCCATGCTGCACGGCGAGGCGGTCGTGCTGCGCATCCTCGACCGCAGCTCGACGATGCTCGGTCTCGAGCATCTGGGGATGGATGGCCGCGACTTCCGCATCTTCAAGTCCGTGCTCGCGCTGCCGCACGGCATCGTGCTCGTCACCGGACCCACGGGAAGCGGCAAGACGACGACGCTGTACGCGGGCCTGTCGCAGATCAACTCGATCGAGCGCAAGATCATCACGATCGAGGATCCGATCGAGTACCAACTGCACGGCATCAACCAGATCCAGGTGTCGGAGAAGGCCGGCCTGACGTTCGCGCGCGGGCTGCGGTCGGTGTTGCGCCACGATCCGGACGTGATCCTGGTCGGCGAGATCCGCGACCGCGAGACCGCGGGCATCGCGGTCCAGGCATCGCTCACGGGCCATCTCGTCTTCTCGACGCTGCACACGAACGACGCTCCCGGCGCGCTCCTCAGGCTCGTCGACATGGGCATCGAGCCCTACCTCGTGGCGTCCTCGCTCGAGCTCGTGATGGCGCAGCGCCTGGTGAGGCTCATCTGCCCCGCCTGCCGCGAGGAGCTGTCGGCGCAGGAGCGCGAGCATATCCGCGCGGAGTTCGCGGGCGAGCTGCCCGCCGCGCTGTTCCGCGGACGGGGATGCCGGGAGTGCCTGGGCAGCGGTTACCGCGGACGCCAGGGGATCTTCGAGCTCATGCCCGTCGGCGAGGAGATCAGGGCGCTCGTCCTCCAGAGCCGCGCGTCGACCGAGATCCGCAAGATCGCGGTCCGGGATGGCATGCGGAGCCTCAGGGAGGACGGGCTCAGGCTGCTCCGCACGGGGGCGACGACGCTCGAGGAGATCATCCGCGTCACGAAGGATTACGGCGGCAACGGGAACGGACATCACGCCGATGCATCGTAAGCGGAGGTCGCCATGACGTTCTATGCCTACTCCGCACTCGATGGTCAGGGACAGAGCGCGGCGGGCATCGTCGAGGACTCGAACCGGGCGGGCGCCGTCGACGGCTTCATTGCGCGCGGGCTTGTCCCGGTCTCTGTGGACTAGAAGGAT
>JBFZCA010000337.1:0-3576 GCA_041308205.1 Planctomycetota bacterium
GCAGCTCCGGCAGCGGGCGCCGGTGCGATCGAGGTCGATGCCGAGGACGGGTGGGTCGTGGTGAGCCTCGGCGGCGATGCGACCGTGGAGATCGAACTCGGGGCGACGCGGCCGTGACGGCGATCGCTCGTCCAACGCCGCGAGCCCGCATCCGTTTTCGTGCGCGTCCGCGATGCCGGTCTCCACGGCAAGAGCGACGCCGAAGTATTGGACTACGCAGCACACGAGGGCCTCATCGCCGTCTCCCATGATGTCAACACAATGCCCGCACACGCCTATGCCCGCATCCGCGGAGGTAAACCCATGGCGGGCCTTTTCATGGTGCAGCAACGAGAGAGCGTCGGCGCCGTCATCGAGGACCTCGTCGCCTCTGGGCTCTCAGCGAATCCGTTGAATGGCGAGACCAGGTCTGGTTCCTGCCGCTGCGGTGAAGCGCACGACCCCGCCCAGCGTCTTGATGCGGTCGTTCGCGCCTCGGTCCTGAGCCCGAGCCGCGCGCGTCAGGGCTCGGAGTCCCCGCGGCGGCTTCCGAAGATCTCCACCTCGGCGATCCTCGCCGTGGAATCAGCGCCGGCGTCATCCACGGTGATCTTCACGTACCGCGCGGTCACCGGCTCCAGATCCACGTCGGTGACGTTCTCCCGGTTCCCCTTGCAGATATCGATGGCCTTCCATGACTCGCCGTCGGCGCTCGCCTGCACGGTGAAGTCCCGGGTATTGCGATCCCGTCGGTCCCCGCTCTCGCCGGCGTGCCGGATCACGCAGCGGCCGAGGAGATAGGCGCCGCCGAAATCGAACCGCAGCCACTTCGCCCCTTCCTCCGAGGACGTCCACAGGGTGGCGGGCGTCCCGTCCGTCACGAGCTCCGGGTTCCGAGCCGCGCCGCCGGCGGCCACCGCCGTCTTCGGAGACATGACGAGATTGAACGGCAGACCGTGGGCCTCGTTGTAGAGGTTGAAGTAGTGGTCCGCCCTGACGAAGCTCACCTTGTCCGGGAACGCCTCGCGCAGCTCGCGGGCGAGCTCGACGATCTTCTCGGGCTTCATCTCGTTCCAGATGCTCACCTGATAAGAGAGAAACAGCGGCGACGTCCCGTCCCAGCGCCCGAGCTCGCTCCTGAGGGAGCCGCTGATGTGCGCGTAGGATCCGGCGTACGGAATCACCAGCTTGTCGAACCGCAGCCGCCGGCCCTCGACGCTCCCTTCCACGGACGGAACGTCCTTGAAGTTCTGCACCGTCGCGCCGTACAGATTGCGGCAATGCTCCTCGTACGAGGCCCGCTGCATGGGCGTCGCGTCGTCCCAGATCGTCGCCACCCGCAGTCCGGACCGTTGCAGATAGGTTTCCGTGAGCCGGGCATAGGCGTCCATCCGGCCCTTGTCGCGAAGGTGGAGCCCGACGGCAGCGCCGGGCTCCTTCAGGGTGTTGAACGGCATCAGGTAGCCCATGCCGGACGGCCCGGTGACGAAGCAATCGTTCGCCGTCGCGGTGGTGTAGTAGTAGTTCAGTATCCCGGGCCCGATGTCGACGAGGCCCGGGGCGATCGTCCAGTTCAGGGCGATCTTGCCCCGGCTCGCCGCGGCTCTGTCCCAGAGCCGCCGCATCGCGCGTTGCGTGTACTGAATATTGTCTCCATCGCTGATGAAGATCGCGACGTAGGCCTTGCGCTCAAGCTCGGGCATCTTGGGGACCTCCGGGATGCGGATCCGATGATCCGTCCCCGAGTACACGCTGGCGCTCATGTAGTGATCCGCCGGCAGGGTGCCGATCCCGAACTCCGAGGCGGTGGTGATCCCCGAGCGCTCCGTCGAATACCAGCCGAGGACGATCGCCTCGCCCGCCTTCATGTCGCCGAGGAACCGCCGCATCAACGCCCGCTCCGCGGGGATGCGGTTGTCCAGCCACACCACCGCCGCCCCGCACGCCGCCGCGATGTCCCGCGTGTGGTGGTGGTCGCCCCCGCGCGTATCCGGCCGCGCGCTCACGATCAGCCGCTTCTCGCAGCTCTGCCAGTAGCGATCGTAGAGATGCGTGTAGATCTCGATCGGCGACGTGAATTCCAGCGTGGTCAGGTCCGCGACGACCTCGAGGTCGATCCCGTGCTCCTTCAAGCGCTCGTGGACCTCGGCCGTCACGGGCAGCGCGCGGCGAAGCCCCGCCGCCGTGCCGGCCAGATTCCGGTAGTGGGGGCTCGCCTTCGGATCGTACCGCACGACTCCCGCGACCTCCCCCGCGTACTTGGCCGCCAGCGCGTACCTGTTCTCTCTCCCGTAGGAATTCAATGATTCGAAGGCGACCGTTGAAGTGCGTGCCCATGTATCCCGTCCCTCGTCGGAGCGGGCGTCGAGGAGATAGATGCGCGGCCGCGTTCTGTTGACCTGCCCCTGCAGCGCGGAGAAGGTGATCTGCTCGTCCTCCGAGAGCGCCTGGACTTCGATCGCGTCCAGCACGGCCGCCGGAGCGGCGAAGATCGGCAACGCCTGGCCCTTCGGCCATGCAATCCCCTCGCTGATGTTCGTCACGGGCGGATACGGCGAGTACCGGTTCTTCTGCCGCCCCGTCTCGGCGGCCGCCGCGCCGCCCGCGATCGGCAATCCGGCGAGGCACGGACAGAACAGAACGAGAACGATCCGACTCGCACGCATCGACGCGCTCCTCATGCAGATGGTCGTTTCCGGCGGAAGCGGCGGCGCCCCTGGATTTCCCGTTGGTTTCCCAGGCGACACCGGGCGCGTGCTCCTGCCGCCGGCGTTGCGGAAGACATGCGCGACAGACTCGCCTGCACAGCATCGTAGAGCAACGATCGGGCGATTGCCACGTGCTTCCGGGGCGCATGCGGCGCTCGACCGACGGCGCCGTCTTGTCCGCGTGCCGCCGCGGTGGTAGCGTGGAGGCGTTGCGGCGAGAGGCGGAGAAGCGCTCGATGCGAATCCTGGTTCTGCATGCCACGGTCGGCGGCGGCCACAAGTCGGCCGCCATGGCGCTCGGCGAGGCGTTCCGCGCGCTCGATCCCGCGGGCGCCGTCGAGGTCCGCGACACGCTCGACTTCACGCCGCGCGTCTTCAAGAAGCTGTACGCGGGCTCGTACTTCTGGCTCATCGACCACTCGCCCGAGACATGGGGCTACCTCTACGAGCACGCCGGGGCGCGCACGGCCGAGCGGCAGACGGCGCGGCTCCTGCGCGCCTTCGACCGGCTCAACTACCGGCGGTTGCTCCGGTTCATCGAGGACTTCGCGCCCGACGCGGTCGTCGCCACGCACTTCCTGCCGACCGAGATCCTGATGCCGCTCGCCGCGAAGGGCGCATTCGCGGTGCCGTACTGGCTCGTCCTGACCGACCACGACGCCCACGCCGTGTGGGTCAGGCGCGGCCCGCGCGCGTTCTTCGTGGGGAGCGAAGAGGTGCGCGTGCTGCTGGAAAAGGCCGGCATCGAGCCCGCGCGCGTGCGCGTCACCGGCATTCCGATCTCGCGGCGCTTCCTCGCGCCGCCCGGCGAGGCGGCCGCGCGCGCATCGCTCGGCCTCCCGCGCGACGGCAGGGTCGTCCTCCTGATGGGCGGCGCGGGCGGGTTCAG